>NZ_WQPQ01000083.1:0-10784 GCF_018785365.1 Clostridium sp. MCC344
TTCTGTCAGAATGATTCTTGCAAATTTGCAATCTGGAAAAACAACAAATGGTGGGCTGCCAAGAAAAAACAGCCGACCAAAGCTGTGGTGTCTGCGCTGCTGAACGATGGCTGTGTCCGTGTGACGGGGCTATATTCGGAGAAAACCGGCAAGACCTACGATGCCACTGTGGTTTTGGAGGACGATGGACAGTATGCCAACTTCAAGCTGGAATTTGACCAGCGGAAAGGAGGCAGCCGATGAAGCTCTCTTTAGTGGAACGGGAAACCATTCTCCTCTATAACCAGGCAGAACCAATGGCTGAGGTCTACACCCACGATCCCCGTCTGATGGAGAAGCTGGAACTGCTGGCAAAAAAGCACCCCGACCAGATCACCCGAAAGGACGCCCATAACTTTACCGTCCCCAAGCGGTGTGTATCAGTCCGGGAGCCATACAGCGCCGAGCGCCGCAAAGCTGCCAGTGAGCGAGCAAAAGCCGCCGGATACCAGCCCCCTGTGAAAAAGTCCGGCAGTTAAAGGCACATGGCAGAGAATGTATTTGAAGCGGTCAAGCAGTCGGTCAGCACCAGAGAAGCGGCAGAGTTTTACGGGATAAAAGTCAGTCGAACTGGCATGGCCTGCTGTCCCTTTCACGATGATAAGAATCCCAGCATGAAGGTAGACCAGCGGTTCCACTGCTTTGGTTGCGGTGCAGATGGGGATGTGATCGACTTTGCCGCAAAGCTCTTTAACCTCTCCCCAAAAGAAGCGGCGGAGAAACTGGCACAGGACTTTGGCCTGATCTATGACAGTCAGGCCCCTCCCCGCAGGAGATATGTCCGGCAAAAAAACGAGGCACAGAAGTTGCGGGAGGATCGACAGCGCTGTTACCGCGTACTGTCCGATTACTACTATCTGCTGAAAAAATGGGAAGCCGACCGTTCTCCCAAAACACCGGAGGAAGAACCGCACCCCCGCTTTGTGGAAGCAATCCAGAAGAAAGCCTATGTAGAGTACCTGCTGGACCTTTTTCTTTATGAAAGTGAAGAAGAACAAAAGGCATGGATTGCGGAACACACAGCAGAAATCACACACTTGGAAAGGAGATTGAAAATCATGGCTGAGAACAAACCCACCAATCGAGAACGGCTAAGGGAAATCACAGATGGCATCGAGCAGGGTATCAAAGAATTGTTTGAAAGCGAAAAGTATATGCGTTATCTGTCCGTCATGTCCCGATTTCACCGCTATTCGGTAAACAACACTATGCTCATCTATATGCAGAAGCCGGACGCCACTTTGGTAGCCGGATACAATAAGTGGAAAGACCAGTTTGAGCGTCATGTAAAAAAGGGCGAGCATGGCATTACCATCATCGCCCCAACACCGTACAAGAAGAAAATCGAGGAGCAGAAGCTGGACCCGGATACCAAGGCTCCGATTCTGGATAAAGACGGAAAGATCGTCACAGAGGAAAAAGAAATCGAGATTCCCATGTTTCGCCCTGTCAAGGTCTTTGATGTGAGTCAGACCGACGGGAAACCTTTGCCGGAGCTTGCTTCCTCCCTTTCCGGTAATGTGCCAAATTATGAGGCATTCATGGAGGCCCTGCGCCGCAGCGCACCGGTGCCGATTACTTTTGAAGCAATGGCCGCCGATACGGACGGCTATTTTTCTGCCGATCATCAGAAAATTGCCATTCGTCAGGGCATGAGCGAGGTGCAGACGGTTTCGGCCACGGTTCACGAGATTGCTCACAGCAAGCTGCATGACCATAAAAAGCAGGAAAATGAAGAAGGAGCAGAGAAAAAGAGCCGCCGCACGGAAGAAGTAGAAGCGGAAAGCATCTCCTATGCAGTCTGCAAATATTTTGGCATCGAGACGGGAGAAAACAGCTTTGGCTATATTGCCAGTTGGAGTCAGGGCAAGGAACTGAAAGAGTTGAGAGCCAGTTTGGAGATCATCAACAAAACCTCCGGCACTTTGATCTCCGACATTGAGCGCCACTATAAGGAAATCTGCAAAGAGCGCGGAATCGACCCTCATGCAAAGGCAGAGCCGGAAACCGCCCCGATAGAGCAGCCAACCAGCAATCTGACTTACTATGTAGCAGAGTGCATGGAATTTCCAAACCTCGGAGAATACCACGATAACCTGTCTTTGGAGGAAGCTGTCCGCATTTATCAGGAGATTCCAGCAGAGCGAATGAACGGGATCAAGGGCATTGGTTTTGAACTGAAAGACGGAAGCGACTATGAAGGACCTTTTCCGATTTTGACCGGCCAGACCATTGACCTGGACACCATCCAGGCAATCGACTATTACCGTGATAATCCTCTGGTGCAAAAAGCGGTAAAGGAATTGGCTGCGGCAATGCCAGAAATGGAAGTGCTGGGGGCGGACGCCAACCAGCAGGAGACTTTGTTTCTGATTGACGATGCCACCTATCTTCATATCCAGTCCTGTGACAGCGGCTGGGACTATACCCTTTACGATGCCGCGTCCATGAAAGAGCTGGATGGTGGTCAGCTGGATATGCCGGAGATTTCCTGCATGAAGGCAGTTCTCCAGATTTGTGATGATAACGATCTGGACAGCACTTCGCTCAGACGCGCTCCCTTGTCTATGGTTGAGACCTTGCAGGAAGCTGCTTATGAGCAGATGCAGGCAGAGGCAAGTCAGATGACCGCTTCTGCCCAGCTGCCGGAAGCGCAGGAGCAGGCACTGGATGAATATCCCATGCCGGATGAGCAGGTATCCACACCGGATATGCAGGAATACGGATACTCTTATGATGGGATGCTCCCTGTTACCAGAGAACGGGCGCTGGAACTGGATGCCGCCGGTTTGACCGTCTATGTGCTGCATGAGGACAATACGGAGAGCATGGTGTTTGACCCGCAGGAAATCATGGATCATGGCGGTCTTTTCGGTGTGGACCATGAGGAATGGGAGAAAAGCCCCCAGTTCCACGAAAAGGTCATGGAGCGTCAGGAACATCAGCAGGAACGCGAACAGGCATTTCTATCCCAGAACAGAGATTGCTTTGCTATCTATCAGGTGAGCCGTGACGATCCGCAGAATGTGCGCTTTATGAATCTTGATTGGTTAAAGTCCCATGACATTTCCATAGACCGCAGCAATTATGACCTCATTTACACAGCTCCGCTGAGGGAGTCTGGCACGGTACCGGAGCAGCTGGAAAAACTATATGAGCAGTTTAATCTGCAAAAGCCGGCGGATTTTCACAGTCCTTCTATGAGTGTCAGTGACATCGTTGCGATCAAGCAGGACGGTAAGGTATCCTGTCATTACTGTGACAGTGTTGGTTTTACCCAGATCCCCGGATTCCTGCCGGAAAATCCGCTGAAAAATGCGGAGATGGCCGTGGAGGACGATTACGGCATGATCGACGGTATCATCAACAATGGCGCAAAAGAGCCTACGGTGGCAGAGCTGGAACAGCAGGCCCGCAACGGTCAGCCCATTTCCCTCATGGATTTGGCTGCCGCTGCCCATCGGGAGGAACGGGAAAAGAAAAAGTCCGTCATGGAGCAGCTGAAAAGCCAGCCCAAGGCAGAACACAAAAAGATAGCGCCAAAAAAGAGTGCGGAAAGGGAGATTTGATATGGGAAACTTTACTTTTGAGGAAATGAACCTGATGTGCATTTACAATACCGGCAGCCGCACCGGACTGATCGACAGCCTGCGTGAGATGCGCGGCGAGCTGGCCCCGGAGGAAACCGAGCTGCGGGAGTTGACAGACAGCGCACTGGGCAAGCTCCAGGCCATGAGTGATGCCGAGTTTGCCGAGCTGGAGTTGTATCCGGATTTTGACCAGTAAACACCATAATCGCAGGGATGGGGTGGCAATATGCCACCCCACCTTTTTACCCCAAAACTGAAAGGAGGACAGAACACTATGCCAACCAAAGCTGAACTATATGCACAGATGGCGGAGAAGGTGACAACGCAGCTCACGGGGAGCTGGCAGGAATGGGCAGGGTTTCTCACTACTGCTTCCCGCCTTTACAAGTACCCGTTCCATGAGCAGTTGATGATCTACGCCCAGCGTCCGGACGCTACCGCCTGTGCAGAGTACGATTTGTGGAATGAAAAGATGGGCCGGTATGTAAGGCGCGGCTCCAAGGGAATCGCTCTGGTGGACGATTCCGGGAACAGGCCCCGCCTGCGCTATGTTTTTGATATTTCCGACACCGGAACCCGTGAACATTCCCGCACTCCCTGGCTGTGGCAGTTGGAGGAGCGCCATTTGGATTCGGTGCAGGCCATGCTTGAGCGCACCTATGATGTTTCCGGTGATGACCTCGCCGGACAGCTCACGGAGGTAGCCGGAAAACTGGCTGAGGAATACTGGACGGAGCATCAGCAAGACTTCTTCTATATCGTTGACGGTTCCTTTTTGGAGGAATATGATGAGTTTAACATCGGAGTACAGTTCAAGGCAGCAGCCACCGTCAGCATCACTTACGCTTTGATGTCCCGCTGTGGACTGGAGCCAGAACGCTACTTCGACCACGAAGATTTCATGGCAATCTTTGATTTCAACACCCCGTCCACCATCGGGGCGCTGGGAACAGCGGTCAGCCAGATCAACCAGCAGGTGCTGCGGCAGATCGGCGTTACCGTCCGAAATGCAGAGCGCGAAGTCAACCAAGAAAGGAGCAAACAAGATGAACAATCCCATGACCTATATCCAGAACGGAGACTATCTGATTCCCGACCTGAAGCTGAGCCAGCAGCCGGAGAAACCCCTGGGCAAGTACGGCAGGATGAGGAAAACCTACCTGAAGGAACATCGTCCCATCCTCTACAACCAGATGTTGCTGAGCGAGAAGCTGTACCAGCACCTTCTGGAGATCGACGAGACCGCCCAGAGCAGACTGGAGCAGATGATGCCCCAGCTGGCGAAAGAAGCGGGAGCCACCGAGGAACTGAAAGCCAGCGATCCCATGAAGTGGGTGGGGCTGATGAACACCTGCAAAGCTCAGGCCGAGGAGATCCTGATGGCGGAGCTTATCAACAGCTGACTCTAAACCTGTTCCTCTCCGAAGCGGAACAGATCCAATCCATAGATGAAGCAGAGAATGTAGCGCATACATCCTCTGCTTTTTCTTTTACCCAAAATGACATCGACCATGTGCTGCGTTTGGGCGGCAATACAGATCGTCAAAGGGAGCGTGTGGTTGCAGCCTTTGAAAAGCAGAAAACCACCGCTGAGATTGCCGAGATACTGAAAACGCTGTACCACGGCGGCAATGGCCTTGGCAGTGTGAGCGCATGGTATGCCGAGGATGGTATCCATCTTTCACATGGGAAGTCTGTCCGTTATGACAGGTCTGCCCAGGTCATTTCCTGGGAGAGTGCCGCAGAGCGTATCGGGGAGCTTTTGGAAAGTGGTCAGTTTGCCTCCAATGTGGAGCTTGCAGAAGCGGCAAGCTATGAACGCTCCCTCCTCTCGGAAAAGCTCTGGCATCTGTATCACGATCTCAGTGAGGACGCCAGAAAAGGCGGATATTTGTCCTGCCTGTCAGAGATCAAAGGCAATGATTTCCCGGAGGAGACCCGCCGCCTGATGGAGCAGCTGAGTGAACCGGCTTTCCGCCAGACCCTCAAGGAAGAATACGCCGCCTTCTGGACTGCCTATCAGCAGGACCGTGACCTGTTGCGTTTTCACTATCATAGACCGAGGGAGATCTGGGAGAACCTGAAGGACCTTGACCTGCCCCGCAGGACCTTTTCTTCAGAGCTTTCCCAAGTGCCAACCGTCCAGCACTTTATTACCGAGGATGAGATCGACGCCGCCATGACCGGCGGAAGCAGTTTCGCCGGAGGAAAAGGCCGTATCTATGCGTTCTTCATGGAAAACCATACGGATAAGGAAAAAGTGAGATTCCTCAAAGACGAGTATGGCATTGGCGGACGCTCTCATGCCCTGTCCGGCGCAACACACAGCGGTGAAGATCACGACGGGAAAGGGTTGCACTATAAAAAGCAGGACTGCCCGGATGTTCACTTGAACTGGGAAAAGGTTGCCAAGCGCATTACCTCTCTTGTCCAGAAAGGCCGCTATCTTACCGAACAGGAACAGGCGCAGTATGACAAAATCCAGGCTGAAAAGGAATTGGCAGAAGAAGATGCCATCCAAGCTCAGCAGCCGGAGGTGGAGGAAGAAACGCCAAAGCCTACCCTTCGGGAGCAGTTTGAGCAGTATAAGACTGTGGTGACTGCCGCCATTTCCGAGGATGCCGCATACCGCAATGCCTGCGGGCATTCTGACCGTGAAAATGTTGTCATCGAGGGCAATGCCGCTGTGCGCCGTGCGGTCCTTGGTTCTAAGGATATGGAGCTGATTCGCCTCTATTCGGATGTGCCGGAGTTCCGACAGCGACTGCACCGGGAAGTGATCGACGAAACCTATCCAAAGCTCCATGAACTTCTGCGCCCTCTTTCTCAGGAAGATATTGATACTGCCATTTGTGCATGGAACGGCAATATCGAGAGTAAACATGCTGTCGTCCGTTATATGAAAGACCATGCAAGAGAGAAAGATACCGCTGCATGGCTGGCTCAGGAATACAGTGGCAGCAACATCCCGTTCGTTGTCCGTGCCGGCAGCCCGGAGGAAACGCAGCTGCCCTGGCCGAAGGTACAGCGCAGGCTTGCCCAGCTCATTCAGGAGGACCGGTTCTATACCGAAGAAGAACAGGAACGTTTTGACAACATCGACCCCATCGCCATCCGGGAAGCCCTGGAGGAAAGAGGGATTGTCAACGGACAGGTGGCAGACCCGGAAAAACTGGACAATGACCCATTTATCCAACAGGTGGTGTCGGATGTAGGGCAGATCGCAGATGCCGAGACAGAGCAGACTTCCAAAGTTTCCATTTCCGATGAGGAATATGACGCAGTTCGCCGCCCAATTCCGCAAAGAACCTCCTATGACCCAGCCGCCCCGGTCTATGCCGTGGGCGATACCGTGTATATCGAGGATGACGCCTATCAGATCACCGAGCTGCGGGAGGACACCGTACAGCTTCTGCCCACCGGGATGGTATATCCCATCTACCGGGCAGAGCGCAAAGAACAGTTCGAGCAGCTGCTTCGGGCAGACCGCCGCAATGCTTACTATACCGAATTTCTTCCTATTGACCCGGACAAGGCAGATCAGGACTTGCGGGATGTATTGGCTCATGGACTGATGGATGAAGCGGATAAAAAGCAGATTTCCACGCTGCTGCAATCCGGCAGGAGCAACAGCGAGATCGCCTACTGGCTGAGCAGAGCCTATTCCGGTGAGATCGAGACACTGAATCTGGAGACCGGCGATATTGCCGATTACCGTACCACGGCACAGGGCATAGAACTGGAAGTCATGGATGCAGAGGAAAAGCGTCTGGTTATGCTGTATTTCCGCTGGGATGAGGTTGCGCCTTTGCTGCGCGGGATGTATGCCCGTCAGCAGGACGGTTTTGGACAGGAACAGCCCCAACCGGCTACCGAATCCCCGACCTTCCATTCCGAGACCATGGCCGTCTATCCGGGCGATAAGAACAATCTGCCTTATGATGTGGTGGTGGAACGGCTGCATATCGAGGAGCCGGAGCCGCCAGCACCTGTGACAGAGCCGGAGAAAACCTTTGAGGAAGTGCTGGACGAACACTCGGTTTCCATTCAGGTCAATGGCCAGTGGCAGACCTTCCCCAATGCCAAAGCTGCCGAGGAAGCCTCCTATGAGGAATACAAGGCCAACCTGCGCCGCAATGCACAGAACTTCCATATTACCGATGAGCATTTGGGTGAAGGCGGTCCGAAAGCCAAGTTCCAGGCAAATGTCAATGCGATTCGTTTGCTGAAAGAACTGGAAGTTGCCGGACAGCAGGCAAGCCCCGAACAGCAGGAGGTTCTTTCTCGATACGTGGGCTGGGGCGGTCTCTCTGATGCGTTTGACCCGGAGAAACCGGCATGGGCTTTAGAGTATGCCCAGCTAAAAGAACTGCTGACCCGGTCGGAATATGCCGCCGCCAGAAGCTCTACCCTCAACGCCCATTACACCAGCCCTACGGTCATTCAGGCCATCTATGAAGCGGTGGACCGTATGGGATTTGAGACCGGAAATATTCTGGAGCCGTCTATGGGTGTGGGCAATTTCTTTGGTATGCTGCCGGAGAAAATACGAAACAGCCATTTGTACGGCGTGGAGCTGGACCCTGTTTCCGGGCGCATCGCAAAGCAGCTCTATCCCAAGGCGGACATCACAGTAGGAGGCTTTGAGACCACCGATAGGCGTGACTTCTTTGACCTTGCCATCGGCAATGTGCCGTTCGGTCAGTATCAGGTCAACGACAAAGCCTACAACAAGCTGAATTTCAGTATTCATAACTACTTTTTCGCCAAAGCACTCGACCAGGTGCGTCCCGGCGGCGTGGTAGCTTTTGTGACCTCCCGATATACCATGGACGCCAAGGATTCCACCGTGCGCCGCTATCTTGCCCAGCGTGCTGAACTGCTGGGAGCTATCCGTCTGCCTAATGACGCGTTCAAAAAGAATGCCGGTGCCGAGGTGGTATCGGACATCATCTTCCTCCAAAAGCGGGACCGCCCGCTGGACATCGTGCCGGAATGGACTCAAACCGGACAGACGGAGGACGGATTTGCCATCAACCGGTATTTTATCGACCACCCGGAAATGGTGCTGGGCAGACAGGAGCCGGTAAGCACTGCTCATGGTATGGACTACACCGTGAACCCTATCGAGGGACTGGAGCTTTCCGACCAGCTGCATGATGCGGTGAAGTATATTCATGGCACTTATCAGGAGGCAGAGCTGCCGGAGCTGGGCGAAGGCGAAGCTATTGACACCTCCATTCCTGCCGACCCCAATGTGAAGAACTATTCCTATGCCATTGTAGACGGGCAGGTGTACTACCGGGAAAACAGCCGTATGGTGCGCCCTGACCTCAACGCCACCGCCGAAGCCCGTGTAAAAGGTCTTGTGGGACTGCGTGATTGTGTGCAGGAACTGATCGACCTTCAGATGGATGCAGCGGTTCCGGACAGCACCATTACCCAAAAGCAGGCGGAACTGAACAGCCTCTATGACAGCTTTTCTGCAAAATACGGTCTCATCAATGACCGTGCAAACCGACTGGCCTATGCAGACGATTCTTCCTATTACCTGCTCTGTGCGCTGGAAGTCATCGACGAGGATGGAAAGCTGGAACGCAAGGCAGATATGTTCACCAAGCGGACCATCAAGCCCCATCAGGCGGTGGCTGTGGTGGATACGGCAAGTGAAGCACTGGCGGTGTCCATCTCGGAAAAAGCCTGCGTGGATATGGGCTATATGAGCCAGCTTACCGGAAAAACAAAAGAAGAACTGGCCGGAGAACTGCAAGGCGTGATCTTCCGTGTACCGGGACAGTTGGAGAAAGACAGCACACCCCATTATGTGACTGCTGATGAATACCTTTCCGGCAATGTACGCCGCAAACTGCGTCAGGCGCAGCGAGCGGCACAGCAGGACCCGGTTTATGCAGTCAATGTGGAAGCTCTTACCGCCGCCCAGCCCAAAGACCTGGATGCGTCGGAGATTGAGGTGCGTCTGGGCGCTACCTGGATTGACAAAGAGTACATCCAGCAGTTTATGTACGAGACCTTCAACACCCCGTTTTATCTCCAGCGCAGTATTGGGGTCAACTATTCGTCCTTTACCGCTGAATGGCAGATCAAGGGGAAATCTTCTGTATCCTACAACGATGTGGCAGCTTATACCACCTATGGGACCAGCCGCGCCAACGCCTACAAGATTCTGGAGGATTCCTTAAACCTGCGGGATGTCCGTATCTATGACACCATAGAGGACGCAGACGGAAAAGAGCGCCGCGTGCTGAACGCCAAGGAGACCACCCTGGCTGCTCAAAAACAGCAGGCGATCCGGGAAGCCTTTAGGGACTGGATCTGGAGAGACCCGGAGCGCCGCCAGACTTTGGTGAGCCAGTACAACGAGGAAATGAACTCTACCCGTCCCCGTGAATATGATGGCAGCCACATTACTTTTGGAGGCATGAACCCGGCCATTACCCTGCGGGAACACCAGAAAAGCGCCATTGCCCATGTGCTGTATGGAGGAAATACCCTGTTGGCACATGAAGTAGGCGCAGGCAAAACTTTTGAAATGGTAGCTGCTGCGATGGAAGCCAAACGCCTGGGACTGTGCCAGAAATCTCTCTTTGTGGTTCCAAACCATCTGACAGAGCAGTGGGCGTCGGAGTTTCTGCGTCTCTATCCTTCCGCCAATATCTTAGTCACCACCAAAAAGGACTTTGAGACCCATAACCGAAAGAAGTTCTGCGCTCGTATTGCGACGGGTGATTATGATGCCATCATCATGGGACACAGCCAGTTTGAGCGTATCCCCATCAGCCGGGAGCGTCAGGAACGGCTTCTCTATGAACAGATCGACGAGATCACTGAGGGGATTGCAGAGGTACAGGCCAGTGGCGGCGAGCGTTTTACCGTCAAACAGCTGGAGCGTACCAGAAAGTCTCTGGAAGCCAGACTGGAAAAGCTGCAAGCCGAGGGGCGAAAAGACGATGTGGTAACCTTCGAGCAGCTGGGTGTGGACCGTTTGTTTGTGGACGAGGCCCACAACTATAAAAACCTGTTTCTATACACAAAAATGCGGAATGTGGCTGGTCTTTCCACATCGGACGCGCAGAAATCCTCCGATATGTTTGCCAAGTGCCGCTATATGGATGAGATCACCGGAAACCGTGGCGT
>NZ_WQPQ01000083.1:10945-34858 GCF_018785365.1 Clostridium sp. MCC344
CTGCAAGAACTGAACATGACCCACTTCGACTGCTGGGCTTCCCGATTTGGGGAGACCGTCACAGCATTAGAGCTGGCACCGGAAGGATATAATTTAGTAGGACGATAAATAATGCGTTCCTAAATTGAAAATAGGCTATCAAAATCGGTTTTGGAACTTCAAAAAAATCTTTTAATTTTCTTGAAAAACAGTTCCGCTTTGCATCCCTATTTTCTCCTATTAGCAGAGGGAGTAATCCCTGTAATGCTAAATCAGATTACATAAAGAAAGGAGGATAAGAGAATGTCAAGGACTTCAAAGATTACAGCACTTTATGAGCGTTTATCAAGAGATGATGACCTCAATGGTGAGTCAAATTCAATCACCAACCAAAAGCAATACTTGGAAGATCACGCCCGAAGAAATGGCTTTACGAATATCCGCCATTTTACTGACGATGGTTTTTCGGGTGTGAATTTCAATCGTCCGAGTTTTCAAGAGTTGATTAAAGAAGTAGAAGCAGGAAATGTCGCAACGATTATTGTTAAGGATATGAGCCGATTGGGGCGAAATTATCTGCAAGTCGGCTTTTATACGGAAGTTCTGTTTCCACAGAAAGATGTCCGCTTTCTTGCAATAAACAACAGTATTGACAGCGATAATGCTTCTGATAATGACTTTGCCCCGTTTTTGAATATAATGAACGAGTGGTACGCCAAAGACACAAGTAATAAAATCAAGGCTGTGTTTGATGCCCGTATGAAAGACGGAAAGCGTTGCAGCGGTTCTATTCCCTATGGGTATAACCGATTAGCAACCGACAAACAAACGCTTGTCGTTGACCCTGTGGCTTCTGAGGTGGTAAAGCGTATCTTTTTGCTTGCCAACGAGGGCAAAAGTCCGAGAGCAATCGCTGAATTGCTTACCGAAGAAAAGGTTTTAATTCCGGCTGCACACGCAAAGGAATATCACCCCGAACAGTATAATGGAATAAAGTTTACAGACCCGTATCTTTGGGGAATGTCAACCATAAGAGCAATTTTGAGCAGACAGGAATATCTTGGTCATACCGTTTTGCGTAAGTCGGTCAGCACCAATTTCAAACTGCACAAAAGGAAGAATACCGATGAAGATGAGCAGTATGTATTTTATAATACACACGAGCCTTTCATCACGCAGGAACTTTGGGACAGCGTTCAGAAGCGAAAGAAACGAGCGAACAGGACAGCAGCCAAAGGTACGCATAGCAACCGTTTAAGCGGTTATCTGTACTGTGCGGATTGTGGCAGAAGAATGACCCTGCAAACGCATTACAGTAAAAAAGACCGTTCGGTGCAGTATTCTTACCGTTGCGGCGGATATGCAAGCAAAGTAAACTCCTGCTCTGCCCATTCAATTAGTGCTGATAATGTTGAAGCCTTGATATTATCGGCTGTCAAACGATTATCAAGATTTGTTCTGAATGACGAAGAAGCCTTTGCAAAGGAACTTCAAGCACTTTGGAATGAAAAGCAGACAGAAAAGCCAAAGCACAATAAATCGGAATTGCACCGTTTTCAGAAGCGATACGATGAATTGTCTAAACTTATTCGTGGCTTGTATGAAAATCTTGTTTCGGGATTACTGCCCGAAAGACAGTATAAGCAACTGATGAAGCAGTACGATGACGAACAGGCTGAGCTGGAAACGAAGATTGAGGAAATGGAAAAGGAACTTACCGAAGAAAAAGTAAATGCTGTTGATATTAAGCATTTCATTTCTTTAATTCGCAAGTGCAAAGAGCCGACAGAAATTTCCGATTTGATGTTTGCTGAACTCATTGACAAGATTGTGGTTTATGAAGCAGAGGGTGTGGGAAAAGCAAGGACACAAAAGGTTGATATTTACTTCAACTATGTCGGGCAGGTCGATATTGCCTATACAGAAGAAGAACTTGCTGAAATAAAGGCACAGGAAGAACAGATTGAGATGGAACGCTTGGCAAAACAGCGTGAGCGTGAAAAAGCCTACCGAGAGAAGCGAAAGGCGAAAAAACTCGCTGAAAACGGTGGAGAAATCGTCAAGACAAAGATATGTCCTCACTGTCAAAAAGAGTTTGTGCCTACAAGTAACCGACAGATATTCTGTTCAAAAGATTGTTGCTATCAGGCAAGGCAGGACAAGACAAAAGCCGACAGAGAAGCTGAAAAAGGAAATCATTATTATCGTCAGCGTGTCTGTGCTGTGTGTGGCAGTACCTACTGGCCTACACACAGTCAGCAGAAATTCTGTTCCGAAGAATGTCAAAAGATAAACCATAACGAGAAGTCTTTGGAATTTTATCACAAGAAGCAGAAGGAGAAATCAGAATGCAAAGATTTATTACAGACGAAAGAACTGGTATCCAGTACGAACTCATCGGAGATTATTACTATCCATGCTTGACGATAGAAAACGAAGAACCGCCTACGCTCACAAAATACGGAAGAATGAGGGAAAGATATTTGAGGGAGCATAGGAAAGTCTTATATTGCAATCTGCTTACAAGCGGAAAGTTATATGAACACCTTGCTGAAATTGATACTTCGGCGTGTAATATGGCGGAGTATCTGATAAAGGAAATGGCAAGAAAACAAGGTGTGACGGAACAACTGAAAGCGGAGGATATGATGAGATGGGTCGGATTGATGAATAATATCCGAGCCTGTGCAGATGAGATTGTATTGAACGATATTGTGTATTCCTAATAGCATACCAGCCGAAAAGGAACTGCTGTCTTTACTGATGGCAGTTTTCTTTTTCGGGAAGTATTCAAGAAGTCATTAAGTCGTGAGTGTAATGGAAGTGGTTAAATTGAAAGTTCATAAAGATGGTATGATGTGTTAAAATGAGAGTGATGAATTGTAATTTTCCGCATTGAATATTAAGAGACTTGTAGGTGTAAGCCTTTTGCTGTTTTATTATATTCTTTCAAAAAATGAAAGCTAATCTTTGAATAAATATTTTTTGAATTTAAGTGACGCTTGACACATTTTTCCCGTTTATTAGGGTGAAAGGCCTTAATACAAGGGAAAGGAGGAGAAGCCTATGGATGATAAGCAGATATTAGATTTATATTGGGAGCGCTCCGAAGTTGCTATATCCGAAACTTCAAAAAAATACGGAAAGTATTGCAGATACATAGCCTTTAATATTCTTCACAATGACGAAGATAGCGAGGAATGTGTAAATGATACTTATTTAAGAGCTTGGAACAGCATACCGCCTAACCGTCCATCTGTCCTAAAAACTTTTTTAGGGAAGATTACTCGCAACCTATCTTTGGACAGGTACGAACTGCTTAATGCAAAGAAACGTAATGGTGGGCAAATGCCATTGGTTTTTGATGAAATACAAGAGTGCATACCATCGTTGGATAGTACAGAAAACATTGTTGAAGAAATCGCTCTAACGGATATTCTCAACCGCTTTCTTTCTTCCCTGTCATTAGAACAGCGAAAAATCTTTATGAGAAGATATTGGTATTTATCGCCCATTAAAGAAATTGCAACGGAATATGGTATGAGCGAGAGCAAAATCAAGATGTCATTATTTCGTTCAAGGAACGAACTCAAAAAATTGTTAGAGAAAGAAGGTATCTCTGTATGAAAGAAAAGAAACTTTTAAGGGCATTGGGAAATGTCGATAATCAGTATATTAAGGAGGCTGAACCTATGAAAAAAACAAGTAAAATAACTAATCGGCAAAAATGGGTGTCTGTTGCAGCTTGCTTCGTACTCGTTGCTGTGATTGGAGTGGGAGTTTTTCAAAGCAATCTGTTTGGTACAAAAAACGATATTGCCACGCTGAATGATGGAGAAACAATTACTTTTGTTAAAAATGACTTATCACAATCTTCAATTAACTTAAATGTAACAACAAGACCTTTGAGCGATGCTGAAATTGAAATGCTTTTTGCAGACTTGCCTGTTACCGCAGATGCTTATTTTGATGCTGACAATCATAATATTCTGGGTTTTGAGGGAAAAATTGATGATACAAGAATGGTAGTTTCTAAACAGGGTGTAAATCTATTAGATACTATCATTGATGGAAATACAATCACTTCAAGTGTAGACGGCGTTGATATCAACGCAGGATATTTCGTAACAAAGTCAAATAGTCAAGGTGTCAAAACCGTAATATATTATGCAACCTTTGATATGGGAGAGAACACTATTTATGTAGAGTATTCTGGCGTTGAAAATGAAAGTGAAACTGTAAAAAACAACTTGGCAGACACAATTTTGAAGTTGATTGAGAACGGTGCATTTGATTTGAGCCAAATCCAAGAATAATCTGCAAATTTCATATACTAAGAACTTGATGTAACACCCTATACCCTTAAAAAATAGGGAAAGTAATATAAAGCCCCAAAAAACAAGTCTAAAAAGCTCTATTAGAACGGTATCTTCGCTTTTTGCCTGTTCTTATGATTATAATTTTAGTGGTCACGTTTTTTGCTACTTGAATGACAGAAAACATCGTAGAAATACGGTGTTTTTTGTTGCCCCAAACCCTACAATTTCATACATAACCACAGGTTAGTACAAATACCTTGCGTGATTTTTTTGAAAGGCTTAGAAAGGCAATTTTGCCCGATTTTCGCCCCGAAAAATGACAGAAACAAGGCTCTGAGTATCTTTCCTGTGGTTTTTTTATTTTCAGACGGAAAGGAGGATTGATATGCCGAGAATGAGCAAGAAACGGAAACAAGAGTGGGCATTGTTTCTGAACGTAAGAAATCGCATTACCTACAACGGACTTTGCAGAAAATGCAGTAATGACTGCAAGCAGAGTTTCCGTTGTATCGTGGTGTATTGCCCCAAATATTTATCAAAAAGGAGAACGAAGAAAAATGAAGCAGATGGAAAATGAAATGATTGTAAGTGTACCTCTTGAAGTTGTCAAGGCAAGTGAAATCGAACCGAGAGAAGTGAAATGGCTGTGGTATCCGTATATTCCATTCGGCAAGGTTACGCTGTTGCAGGGCGATCCCGGCGATGGAAAAAGCAAGTTAATGCTTTCCATTGCCGCCCTGCTCTCTAAGGGAGAGCCTCTCCCCTTTACCGATGAAGAAACAGAGCCTATGACTATCATCTATCAGACAACGGAAGATGACGCAGATGATACGGTAGTACCCCGATTTAATTCGGCTGGCGGTAATGGGGAAAATCTTATCTTTATCAAGGAAGATGAAAAGTCTTTATCCTTTGGGGATAACCGCATTGCTGAAGCAATCGAAAAGTATCACGCAAAACTTTTAATTCTTGACCCGATGAGCTCCTATATCGGAGAGAACTGTTCAATGAACAATGCCAACGAAACAAGAGCAGAGTTTAATCATCTGATAGCGGTTGCAAAGAATACTGGCTGTGCAATCGTGATTATCGCTCATATGAACAAGATGAGAGATACCAACCCTCTTTATCGTACCAACGGTTCTATTGATATTGCGGGTGCTGCAAGAAGTATTCTTGCAATCACACGCTCACCGAACAAAGAAGCACCAGCAGAAAGATATATGGTGCAAGTGAAATCTAACCTTGCCCCGACAGGCTCGGCAATTCTTTTTGAGGTGGCAGAAAAGGGAGTGGACTTTATTTCTGAAATGGAAATGACCGCAGAAGAAGCGTTCCAATCCCTCGCACCCAAAATGGGCAGACCGAACGAAAAGGAACTCAAGGCGAAAGAATTTCTTTTAGAAATGCTGAAAGACGGAGAAATGCTTTCTTCGGATTGCGAAGAAAAACTGGAAGCCGCAGGGTTCAAGAAATCGACCATCAAAAAGGCAAAGAAGAAAGCAGGAGTTATCTCCCGAAAACAAGGCTTTCTGTGGTACTGGTCTTTGCCGATGGGTGATATGCCGAGAGCATAAAAACAGGTTGTCTGATGAATAGACAGCCTGTTTTTTGTTTGAGGCATTAAAGGGAGGTCAAGGGAGGAAAGCCCTTGCCCACGACATCTTTGCAGACGAAGTCTGAAAGTGTCATAGTGGGTTACACACATTCAAAGAATGTTGTGTAATGGCTTCGCCCCTGCCGAGAAAGGAGAGAAAAATGGCAAAAACCGACAAGGCGGATATGAGTTGTGCAAGGGTAAAACAGTACACCGCTTCTGATGTGAGCAAGGCAGAAAGGCACAACGAACGCAAGAATGAAACCTACGAAAATATGAATGTGATTGAGGAACGAATACCCTATAATGTGCATTTCAAAAAGCCGACCGCCCCGACCTATATGGAACAGTTAAAGCAGATGGAAACAGACGGTCAGGTGTCTCTTCGTGGGTTAAGGAAAGACGCAACGCTGTTTAATGAGATTGTGATTGATGTGAACACGATGTACTTCGAGCGTAACGGTGGCTATGAATACGCAAAGCAGTTTTATGAAGAAGCCTATCGTTTCATCGTGGAAAAATTCGGTGCTGACAATGTTATATCGGCAGTAATGCACGCCGATGAAATCAATGTGGCAGCAAGCGAAGAACTGGGAAAAGAGGTTTACCATTATCATCTTCACGCTATGGTTCTGCCAGTAGTGGAGAAAGAAATTCTATGGAGTAAGCGCTGTAAAGACCCCGAATTGCGAGGAACAGTCAAGGAAGTGGTTAATCAGATTAGCCATTCAAAGAAATGGAAATCAGATATTCCGCTGACCGATGAAAAAGGAAATCCGTTGCTAAGAAAGAACGGCAAGCCGATGTTTCGTGCTTCGTACAGCATACTGCAAGATGAATTGTTTAACTATATGACGGAGCAAGGGTTCAAAGGCTTTCAGCGTGGCGAATACGGAAGTACAGCCGAGCATTTGACTTCACTGCAATATCAAATCAAGCAGGACAAAGAGCGATTGGAGAAGTTGCAGAAGCGTATTCAAAAGGAACAGGTCAAGTATGAGCCTGCCCGTCATATCTCCAAAACCTTAAACGAGATTGACAGTATGGGGCAGAAAACAATCACAGGTAAAATGGCAATCTCCAAAGAGGATTATTCTCAACTGACTGCCCTTGCAAAAGAGGGTATTACCAGTCGTGGGAAAATTAAGAACTTGGAGCAGAGTGCAAGTTATTACCGACAGAAATATATGGACAGTGCAAACGCACTGGAAAGAATGAAAACCAAATACAACGAACTGAAAGAAAAGTGCAGACCTTTTCTTGAAGCGTTGGAGCATTTCCCCGAAGTTGCTAAACTTTTTACCGAAAAAGTGAAGCAACTTTTTTCTTTTAAGGAAGAACAGGAACGAGCCGAAAAAGAAGCAAGGGAAAAAGAAAGACAAGAGCGTACCAAGGCACGAAGAAACAAGCGGGATATGGAGAGATAACCATTTCCATTATACTCACGACTTAATGACTTCTTGATATGTTCCGATGAAACAGGCTGTATTTGTGGGGTGTTCCAAACGGAATGCCCCACCAGTCAATTTATGAAAAGGAGAAACGGACTATATGAAAGAAAACACTTTATCTTATACAACACGAATAGGCAAAACAACTTTTATTGTCAATGTGAAGCAATCGGAAAGTGCGAAGAAGCCTTTGAATACGGTGTTTCAAGAAATATGCAGACACGAGATGTTGGGAGATTTTTCAGCGGATAAATATTTGAATTTAGAAAACTTGCAAAAATCATCTTGACAAACTCGTTCCCGAAGGCACCGGCTACCGGGCAAGAACGAGATTCAGCAAGTTCTTTAATCTGCCGGAGCTGATGAACCTGTTCAAAGAAGTGGCGGACATCAAGACTGCCGACCAACTGAACCTGCCCACCCCGGAGGTGGAATACCACAACATCGTGGCGCAGCCTACCGAACATCAGCAGGAAATGGTCAAGACCCTTTCGGAGCGCGCATCGCTGGTACACAGCGGAACCGTTGACCCGTCCCAGGACAATATGCTCAAGATTACCTCGGATGGCCGTAAGCTGGGCCTGGATCAGAGAATCGTCAACCAGATGCTGCCGGATGAACCTGGCACAAAGGTCAATCAATGCGTGGACAACATCATGCAGATCTGGCGGGATGGCAAAGCTGACAAGCTGACCCAGCTGGTGTTCTGCGACATTTCTACACCGCAGGCAAAAGCTCCTGCAAGCAAGGCGGCGAAAACGCTGGATAATCCACTGCTTCACGCATTGGAAGGCGCTGTGCCTCTGCCGGAGCAGGAACCGGTCTTTACGGTATATGACGATATTCGTCAGAAACTCATTGCTCAGGGAATGCCTGCCGACCAGATCGCTTTTATCCATGAAGCCAATACCGAAGTGCGGAAAAAGGAGTTGTTCTCTAAAGTCCGTACCGGTCAGGTGCGTGTCCTTTTGGGCAGCACCGCCAAGATGGGCGCAGGCACCAATGTGCAGGACCGTCTGGTGGCACTTCATGACCTGGACTGTCCGTGGAGACCGGGAGACCTTGCCCAGCGCAAGGGCCGTATCGAGCGCCAGGGCAACCAGAATCCTCTTGTCCATGTGTACCGCTATGTGACAGAAGGAACCTTTGACGCATACCTCTGGCAGACGGTGGAGAACAAGCAAAAATTCATCAGTCAGATCATGACTTCTAAATCGCCGGTGCGTTCCTGCGATGATGTGGATGAAACCGCCCTCAGTTTTGCAGAGATCAAGGCTTTGTGTGCCGGAGACCCCCGTATCAAAGAGCGTATGGATTTGGATGTGGAGGTATCCCGCCTAAAGCTGATGAAAGCCGACCACCAGAGCAAGCAGTATCGTCTGGAGGATCAGCTGCTCAAATACTTCCCGGAGGAGATTGAAAAGCACAAAGGTTTTATCAAGGGCTTTGAATCTGACCTGGAGGTTTTGGCAGCGCACCCGCACCCGGAGGACGGTTTTGCTGGTATGGAAATCCGAGGTGATCTGCTGACCGATAAGGAGAACGCCGGTGCAGCCCTTTTGGATGCTTGCAAGGAGGTCAAAACCTCCGATCCGGTGCAGATTGGCAGCTACCGGGGATATGCCATATCCGTGGAATTTTCCGCTTGGAAACAGGAGTATACGCTCCTGCTGAAAGGACAGATGACCCACCGGGCAACCCTTGGTACAGACCTTCGCGGAAATCTTACCCGTATCGACAATGCCCTCGCCCAGATGCCCCAGCGTCTGGAGGCGGCAAAGGCCCAGCTGGATAACCTCTATCAGCAACAGGCTGCCGCAAAGGAGGAAGTCGGAAAGCCATTCCTTTATGAAGAAGAACTGCAAAGCAAAAATGCCCGTCTGGTGGAGTTGGATACTTTGCTCAACATCGACGGAAAGGGACAGGCACACGCCGAGGCTGTTGTTGCCAAAAGCACACGGACTTCGGTGCTGGACAGCCTGAAGCGTCCGGCGACGCCCCGCAGTACAGACAAGAAACCAAAACAGCATGAGGAGGTGCGATAACATGAGGGACTGGTTGAAAAGCCAGCCCCCGGAGGAAATCCTGCACCACACCTATGAGTACACGGTCCGGGAGGATATTGTGATGGCGATGGAGGAGCTGGAGCTGACCGACGCACAGGCCCAGGCGCTTTTGGAATCTCCCTCGCCGCTGGCGGATGTGTACCGTTATTTTGAAAAGCTGGAGACCAGATATATGGATATGATCCGGGACAGCATTGAGAACCGTGCCGACGATGTGTGCAGAGCTAAAGAGGAACTGCGAACAACACCGGTCTATCCACATTCTGCTGCCTATGCATCCGAGCATGGGGAAATGGCACAGTACAACCTCTCATATCAGGCGAACAGCGCCTGCAAAGAAGCTATTGAGCAGACCATCAGCGCCCACTATGCAGAGAATCGGCTGGATACGGAGGCGGCGGTCAAAGATGTGCTGGAAAAGTTCGGGACGGAACGGGTACAGTTTATTCTTGCCAACACCATCCAGCGCAAGAACTATGACGGGCGTATCTCTCAGGACAATAAAGCATGGGCAAAAACCATTCCTATGCTGGAGGACAGCGGCGCTTCCCGCCACTGTGCCTATCTGGTGGTAGATCAGGTCAATCCCGGTTTGACCGACCTGTTCACCAGACAGTTCCGAAAAGTCGCTCAAGAACAGCAGAAAAGTTCTGTCCTGCAAAAGCTCAAACAGGAACCGCCTGCCCATAAGCCTGCCGCCCCGAAAAAACGGGAGCCGGAGCGATAACCATGGCAAAGCGCAAGCGGGATGTTCCGGTTTTGTTTTGGGTGTCCGCAGAAGAACTGGAACTGATCCATCAAAAGATGCAGCAATACGGGACAGAGAATTTGAGCGCTTATCTGCGGAAAATGGCGCTGGATGGTTATGTGGTCAAGCTGGAACTGCCGGAGCTGAAGGAGTTGGTTTCCCTGATGCGCCGAAGCAGCAACAACTTGAACCAGCTGACCCGCAAAGTGCATGAGACCGGGCGGGTTTATAATGCTGACTTGGAGGATATATCCCAGCGGCAGGAACAACTGTGGGAGGGTGTGAAGGAAATCCTTACCCAACTCTCCAAACTTTCATAACAGGGATAGATACTCCATTTGCGGAGGGAGGAACGGCGTTTCTTCGCCGCACCTTCCTCCGCTTTTTCTTTTTGTCTGCATCCTTGTCTTTTGCCTGTCCGTACCGGATAATATGAGTAGAATAAGAAGCGTAGCAAAGGAGTGAAAACAGATGCTGACCTTTGAAAAGGTGCTGGAGATTTTTGCGGATTACCTGACCGCAGACGAGACCATAGAAGTTTATATCAGCCGCCATGGATGTGTAAGAGTTGATTTTGACCAAGATTTTCACTATTGCTCTGGCGAGGTGTGCCATACTCCCAAGGAACTGTTCGACCTCTTAGCCGATGATTACCGGACTTATCTGGAGATTGAACTGACCAAAGGAAAACGGGAAGTGACGGAAGATGATGAGAGAGAAGCGGATGCCCTGTGCAAACGGCATCTGGAGCGTTGGAGGGAGGAACAGGAATAAAAATTTTGAAATGCCTGCTGATGATTGTAACTGCACCGGCCATTTTGGTGTTGACAATTTTTGTCTGGCTTTGTACGGGGCTGATCTACATATCCGGTCTGGTGCTTGGTCTGCTCAGCACGATAATTGCTCTGCTTGGCGTGGCTGTGATTATTACCTATTCCCCGCAGAATGGTGTGATTTTGCTGGGTATAGCTTTTTTGATTAGCCCGATGGGATTGCCGCTTGCGGCGATCTGGCTGTTGGGTAAGGTGCAGAATTTGAAATTTGCGATCCAGGATTGGATGTATGGGTAAATGATGTGAATATAATCTGGAATGAAAAGAAGCAGGACAATGGGAGATGAGACCCAGTGCCCTGCTTCTTGGTTATTTGGAATGAACGGTAGTGTATTTCTGGTTTTTGCTTTTGGGTTTGTCTGGAAACATCATTTCAAGTTTACCAGAAGATAATAAAGGCTTGAGGTAATATTTGCTGAAGTGAGAACGGCTGGAAACATCAATATATGCTTGCATTTCATCTCGACTTTTAGGGTCTGCACAAAATTCCAATAGCAAGTTTTGCTTGCTGATCACAGATGTATCATGTGCGACATCATGTGCTGTATCATGTGCGGAAGCACCGCACATGATGTAGTTTACATTTTTCAAGATGACTCTGAAATCTGTCGCTGTTGAGGAAAATTCTGGTTTATATGCCTCTGTGTATCCAGGCAGCTTTTCGGTTTCACTGACGATTTTGCGTAGGCCACTTCCACGGCGTTCCATGTACTTCATGCGGTGGAACAGGTCAGCAATCACAGGGTTTCGTCGCATCGAACGGATACTGTAAATATCGTATTCCTGAATTGAGCCGCCGCCAAACATACCGCCCGGAGATGTGATTTCCACCCGATCATCAAACATATCAATATGGATTTCGCTGCCAAGCACAATATAATCACGATGGATAAGCGCATTGACAAGAGCCTCTGTCACAGCTCGTTCAGCATAATCCGGCTTGTCTACACGATACTGTGCCTTTTTGACAAAACGGACTTTGGAATTATTGCGAATAAATTCACTGCCGCTGTTCAGTAAATAAATCAAATTTCCCTCGTATTCTTTATCGTCCAGCGCATCATCAAAGATAGAGCCTTTTTCCAAGCCATTCCACCGGGTACAGAACATACGGGAGTTATAAACCGTGTGCTGATCAGTCATGAGTTTTCCGGCATTGGTCAGGAGTCCATTTTTATCAGTCAAACCAAAGGAAACATAATCGGATGGCTCAAAGCGGAGACCGGTCCGTTCCAGATAGGTTGCTTCCAGAAGTGTAAAGCTGTAATCCTTTTTTACCGCGTCTGTTGTTAGGGTATCAAAGGACTGATTGGTTCCCTTTAAGATCAATTCATTCACAATGTAATCAGGGGCAATTACGCTTTCATTTCCAACACGGATATATGCCTCCATCACGCCGTCTGCCTTGTAATAATATGGGGTGCTACGGCCGGGAGAAACCTCCAGAGCTAATAGATTTTTACCATCTTCCTGTAATGGTTTTAAGATAAACTGAGGTAATGGTGTGATTCGTTCTTTAATTAAGCGGCTGATCGCCTCAGCATCCTTTTGAACATCGGACAAGCCGATAGGTTTCCGGTCATCAGAGATTCCGAAAAACAGAGTGCCGCCGATTCCATTGGAAAAGGCACTGACACTTTTTAACCAGCTTTTTGGCTTTTTTATTTCGAGAGCAATTTTGAAATCACATTCTGTTGCTTCAGCAATGAGCTGTTCTATCATAGAAATCCCTCCTTTGAGGTTGTAGAAAGTTCTTTTTTATTATACCCAGCGGAGAAAGTTATTGCAACGATAGAAGCAAAGAGTTCAGCGAAAACAAAAATATTTATGAGAGGAGGACCTTCTATTATGGCAACTACAAGAATCATGCCGCTTCATGTCGGCAAAGGCCGCACAGAGAGTCGGGCGATCAGTGACATCATCGACTATGTGGCCAATCCAAAGAAAACAGATAACGGCAGGCTCATTACCGGCTATGCGTGTGACAGCCGGACTGCGGATGCGGAGTTCCTTCTGGCAAAGCGGCAGTACATTGCCGCTACCGGACGAGTGCGTGGTACAGATGATGTGATTGCCTATCATGTGCGTCAGTCCTTCCGCCCTGGTGAGATTACCCAGGAAGAAGCAAACCGGCTGGGCGTAGAATTTGCAAAGCGTTTTACTAAAGGCAATCATGCCTTTGTGGTCTGCACTCACATAGACAAGTCGCACATTCATAATCACATTATCTGGTCATCGGTCAGCTTAGAATATGACCGGAAGTTCCGAAACTTTTGGGGCAGCACCAAGGCGGTTCGTCGGCTAAGTGACACCATCTGTATTGAGAATGGACTGTCCATTGTAGAGAATCCGAAACTTCACGGAAAGAGCTATAACAAATGGCTGGGCGATCAGGCCAAGCCCTCCCATCGGGAACAGCTGCGTGTGATGATTGACAACGCATTATCACAAAGTCCTGCTGACTTTGAAGAACTGCTGAAGCTGTTGCAAGAGTATGGTTGTGAAGTCTCAAAGCGCGGAAAATCGTATCGACTGAAGCTCTCTGGTTGGGAGAAAGCCGCCCGCATGGACAGTCTGGGCGAAGGATATGGATTGGAAGATTTGCGGGCAGTTCTCTTAGGGAAGAAAGCACATACCCCGCGAAAGAAAACCGTCACACAGGCAGAGCCGCCGAAGGTCAATCTGCTGGTGGACATTCAGGCAAAATTGCAGGCTGGAAAAGGTGCTGGCTATGCTCGATGGGCTAAAGTTTTTAATCTGAAACAAATGGCGCAGACCATGAATTACCTGTCAGAGAACAATCTGCTGGAGTATGCGGTTTTGGAAGAAAAGGCTGCGGCTGCCACGGCACATCACAATGATCTTTCGGCGCAGATCAAAGCGGCTGAAAAGCGTATGGCAGAGATCGCTGTTCTGCGTACTCACATCGTAAATTATGCCAAGACCCGTGAGGTCTATGTGGCATACCGCAAGGCGGGTTACTCTAAGAAATTCCGGGAAGAACATGAGGAAGAAATTCTGCTCCACCAGGCTGCTAAGAATGCTTTTGATGAGATGGGAGTCAAGAAGCTTCCCAAGGTCAAAGAGTTGCAGACGGAGTACGCGAAATTGCTGGAAGAAAAGAAAAAGACCTATGCCGAGTACCGGCGTTCCCGTGAGGAAATGCGGGAGCTTTTAACGGCAAAGGCAAATGTAGATCGAGTGCTGAAAATGGAGGTAGAACAGGATGTTGAAAAAGAAAAAGACCACGGCCAGCGGTAAGCTGGTCCTGGTCAAAAGCGTTCGCAGAACGCGCAGCCACAGAATGAAATTCTGTGTTCAAAGGGGCTTGGGGGCGCTGCCCTCAACAAGCAAGCGGAGAGGAAAATCACGGAGGGATTTTCTTCTCTGCGGGCCTGTGTGTATTAACACAGGCATTGCTTGCCTCTTTTCTCCGAAAATGAAAAGAACCAGTGAGAGAATCGTTAAATTTCACTCACTGGCTCAATTCGTTTCAAATTTTTCGGACAACTCTGTCAGTTCCCTCACCGTTTCCTGGGTGTGATGCAGCAGGGTGTCACGCATTTCTGGCGGACAGCTGGAATAAAGCATTTTCATCTGATTGACACCCTCATCCTCCAGAGAAACATCTGGATTTATAAGCGTATCTAAAGAGATGTGCAGGACCTTTGCCAATGCTCTCAAAATCAAATAGGAAGGATTCATTTTCCCTTTTTCGATATTGGCGATTTGCTTTACAGAAACATGGCTCAGATCAGAAAGTTCCTGTTGTGTCAGTTCTTTATTCTTTCGGGCTTCTCGCATTTTTTGCCCTAAAGCAGTTAAATCATCAATCGGCATAATCGTTCACCTCAATAATATTGTATCGTTCCGGTTTGTGTAAAGGAATAACCTTATTATGCCTGATAAGCGGTATGATTATGCTGATTCATTTTTGATAACATGGTTGCTCCATGATTATGTCGTTTCCGGCTGCTAATTGAACTATGAGGATGAATGGCAGATTTCAGCTTTTAGTTCGTTGCCAAACGAGAATGATATAGAATGCGGTAGGGAGGCTATCAGTTTTATCCGCTCATCTATGAGCCGTTTTTTATTCTCTGTGACATGAAAATTCATCTGGATATTCCGTTTTCGGTTCGCCATGCGCTGCCTCCATTCTTCATAAGAGTTTGAGATTATCCCAACAAACATTTTTCATTTTCGGGCAAGGGACCTGAAAATCCGAAAAATCGCAAGCGGGTACTCGCTTGCTGTGCTTGCTATCGAAACCCTACTTTCTATTTCTCCCTCTACTAATACTACAATTTGAAGCGGAGATTTTGGCTGTTTCCATTTCAAATTATGCAAGAACCGCCTCTGTTCAATGTTGAATAGTTCTATGTTCACACACACGCAGGCAATCACTCCCCGTAAAGATAGCAAAAGCAAAGTAATTGTCTATTTAGAGCGAAAATGCCTTTTTGGAGAAGAAACATACCGACATATCTGCTATACTGAAATGCGGTTAGCTGGTGCTAACACAAAAGCAAACAGGAGGACCAAATAATGAATAAACTACAAGGAAAAGACCTTATCAATGTTGGAATCTTCACTGCGATCTATTTTGTGGTGATGATGGCGATTGCCATGCTGGGATTTATCCCTATTTTTCTTCCGCTTCTGATCGTGCTGGTTCCGCTGATTGGCGGAATCGTAATGATGCTATATTATTCTAAAGTCCAGAAGTTTGGAATGGTATCACTGACAGGACTGATCTGCGGTATTTTAATGTTGCTGACCGGCATGGGGTATTGGAGCATTATTACCGGTGCAGTGTTCGGTGTCCTGGCTGATCTTGTTTTGAAATCCGGCGATTATAAGAGTGCAAAAAAAGGAATCATATCGCATGGTGTTTTTTCTATGTGGATCATCGGAAACTACATCCCCATTGTTGCAACACGGGACAGCTACTATCAGCAGCTAATCAGCGGTTATGGACAAGAGTATGCAGATTCCATTATGAGCTATATCTCGGCATATACGCTCCCCCTTCTTTTGATTGCCGGGTTCGTTTGCGGCGTGATCGGCGGTGTGATCGGCCAGAAAATTTTCAAAAAGCACTTTAAGCGTGCGGGTATTGCATAATGCGCCGTGAATTGTTAGCAAGCAAAAAAAAGGAAACCGGCCTGTCGTTAGACCCTCGGACAAAGTTGGCATTGCTTATCACGATTGCCCTCTTTGTCTTGAGCGGCGGAGGTGGGGCTGCTTCTAAACAGTTTGCTCCTATTTTGGCTGCTGTTCCATTGATCCTACTGCTCACGGAAAAATCGTGGAAGGGATCGGTTATCTATTTTGTTTTATATGGCGGCAGCTATATATTGCAACTATGGGCGCTCCCCCACCTGTCCGGCCTTCCTAACTTTCTTGTTGTTGCAATCTGCGGTTTCTTTATGCGGTTTGTGCCAGGGATTATGATGGGATACATCACGGTCAGGACAACGACGGTCAGCGAGTTTGTTGCCTCCATGAAGAAGCTGCATTTACCGGAGCAGATCATCATTCCTATGTCCGTGATATTCCGATTTTTCCCTACGGTTGTAGAAGAATATAATGCCATAGGGGACGCTATGAAAATGAGAGGAATCCGTTTTGGCGGGGGCAAAGCCAGTGCAATGCTGGAATACAGGCTTGTCCCTGTCATCATGTGTTCCGTCAAGATCGGGGAAGAATTAAATGCGGCAGCCCTGACAAGAGGATTGGGCGGTCCGGTCAAGAGGACAAACATCTGCGAGATCGGCTTTCATGTGCAGGATGTTTTTTTCCTGCTGTTATGTGTGGTGGCTTTTGCAATTCCTATTGTCACAATGATTACAGGGAGGTAGGTCTATGATCGAATGTAAAAAAGTTTCTTTTTCCTACCCTCCAAATGAAACTGACATTGGGGACAGGGAAGGACACGGAACATTAAGAAATATTGACCTGTCTATTAACGACGGGGATTTTGTACTGCTCTGCGGAACATCGGGCTGCGGTAAAACCACACTGACACGGCTGTTTAACGGACTGATTCCTCATTATTACGATGGAAAGCTGGAAGGCACTGTCATGCTTGATGGAGAAGATATGAGCGGGCTTTCCCTGTTTGATATATCAAAAAAAGTGGGTTCTGTTTTTCAGAATCCACGTTCTCAATTTTTTAATGTGGATACGACCAGCGAAATTGCCTTTGGATGTGAAAACCATGGATTGGAAGAAGCAGAAATCCGAAAGCGGGTAAAACTGGTCTCAGAGCAGTTGAACCTTACAAATCTACTGGACAGAAGTGTTTTCTCCCTTTCCGGTGGGGAAAAGCAAAAAATCGCCTGTGGATCTGCCGCTGCTGTGGAACCGGATATATTTGTTTTGGACGAGCCATCTTCCAACCTTGACGCCTATTCCATCGCTGATTTTCGGAAACTGTTAAAAATATTGAAGTCACAGGGCAAAACAATTATTATTGCGGAGCACCGGCTCTACTATCTTTATGATCTGGCAGACAGGATCATATATTTAAGCGACGGGGAAATACAAGGGGATTATACTTTGCCGGAATTTCAGTTGATTCCGGCGGCGGAAAAAGCTAAAATGGGATTACGGCCTCTTGGCCTGGGTGAGTTTGCAGACATTGAGCCTGCCAGTCTACATTCAGGGCAGGGGATATGGAAACTGAACCACTTCCATTTCGCATACAAGAAACAGCCGGAAACGCTTTCTCTGGAAAATATAGAGCTTCCTGCCGGAAATGTAACGGCGGTCATCGGGCACAATGGAGCCGGAAAAACGACACTATCCCGTTGCTTATGCGGATTGGAAAAAAGATGTAAAGGTATCCTCGAAAAAGAAGGTACTTCCTATTCAAGCAAACAGCGGCTGAAGCTATGCTATATGGTCATGCAGGATGTAAATCATCAGCTTTTTACGGAGAGCGTTTTAGAGGAAGTCCTGTTAAGTATGCCGGGGAAAGATTCCGATGAATCGCCTGAAAATGTGGCAAAGGCAGAGGCTATCTTGACAGAAATGGATTTGCTCCCGTACAAAGCCTGCCATCCGATGGGGCTTTCGGGAGGGCAAAAACAACGTGTGGCGATTGCTTCTGCGATTGCCTCTGAACGTCCGGTTATACTATTTGACGAACCTACCAGCGGCCTTGATCTCTTTCACATGAGGCAGGTGGCCGATTCGGTCAAAGGACTTGCCGATTCAGGAAAAACCATTGTGATTGTGACCCATGATCCTGAATTTATACTCAGGTGCTGCAATTATGTGATCCATCTGGAAAACGGCAGATTGGAAGAAAACTATTTCCTCCAGGATACGGAAGGACGGGAACGGTTATTTAATTTCTTTATGATGGAAGGAGGCGGCGGAAATCAAACTGTTTGATGGTAAAATAAACTGCGGCTCAAATGTTAAAAATGTCATTGAAACTGAGGATTGCGTTGTCCTGCAGCTTTTTGACGAGAGCGGCGAGGGAACCATGACAGCCCACAAAATTTTTGATGGCGCTTTTGTGATGTATAGCGATATGCACCTGAAAGAATGTACCTCCTACTTTCAGAGTAGTACGGACAGTTCGCTTCTCTATATAGACCATTGCAGGGAGGGACGGATCGAAAGCGAGATTGGCAATCATGCGTATAGCTATTTGCAAGAGAATGAGATGCGTGTGGATGACCGGCGTTCCCATTCGGGACGGTTCTGCTTTCCACTCTGCCACTATCATGGGATGACCCTGGGATTTGATCTGGACATTGCTGTGCCGGCGCTGAAAGACTTTTTTGGCGGATTTTCTGTTGATTTGTACGAGCTTCAAAAAAAGTATTGCAATGACAAGAAACCGTTTGTGATTCATAATGAGCCAGGAATTGAACATATTTTTTCAGAGCTTTACTTTGTCCCGCAGCAGATCAAAGGTGACTACTATAAAGTAAAAGCCCTGGAGCTGCTTTTATATCTGGACGCTTTGCAGTTTTCTGATTCCAAAGAAGATCGCCCTTATTTCTATAAAGGGCAGGTAGAAAAAATCAAAGCGATCCATGATCTTATTACGGCAAATTTGCAGGAGCATTACACGATGGATGAATTAGCTGAACGATTCCAGATTTCATTGACGGGGATGAAAACCTGCTTTAAGGAAATATACGGAGATTCCATGTATTCCTATCTTCGCCGTTATCGGATGAACGTTGCTGCCACAATGCTCCGGCAGGATTCCAAAAAAGGAATTGCGGAAATTGCCGGAGCTGTGGGATATGAAAGCCCCAGTAAATTTGCAACAGCTTTCCGGCAGGTGATAGGGCAGACGCCGATGGAATACCGAAAATCTTTTTTCTAAACGGTGCATAAATGCCGTTTTGGAGAGGAAAGAAGAATTGAATACTGCTACAATGAGGATGGTTAGCAAAGACTACCCATCCTTTTTTCTTTGCTGACTAAAAAGAAGGAAGGTGATTGTAATGAAGCAGCAAAAAGATAATTGGGTGAAAATTCTGTTTTCCTTCGCCGCACCATGCAAGGGGAAAATGGCTCTTTCGGTATTCTGCGCCATTCTGAGCGTTGCAGGAGGGTTTATTCCTTTTTGGGCTGTATATGAAATCCTGCTGGCATTTATCAATCAGAATGTGACCCTGAATGGCATTCTGATTTGGTGTCTGGTTGGAGCAGCGGGCTACCTGCTACGGGTTGCCTGCCATGGAATCTCTACGATCCTGGCGCATATTTCAGCCTATACCGTTTTGGAAGGAATCCGGCTTAAAATTGCGGACCGGCTGATGAAAGCGCCTCTTGGCGAAGTGATGGGGCGGCGAATCGGCTATCTGAAAAATATCATCATGGATAAGGTGGAGGATTTAGAGCCGCCTTTGGCACACATGATCCCGGAATTGACTTCTAACCTCCTACTCCCTGTTGCAATTTTTACCTGGATGATGGTCATTGACTGGCGCATGGGATTGGCGGTTCTGATTGCTCCGGTGCTGGCCATGATTCCTATGTTTTTCCTTATGAGGAATTATAACAGTCAGTACGCCGCTTATATGGAGGCAAATAACCATGTCAACAGTATTATTATTGAGTATGTGGAAGGCATCGAGGTTGTAAAGGCTTTTAATCAAAGCACAAGCTCCTATGAAAAATTTGTTAATGCTGTCCAGTCGTTCAAAGAGTTTACCCTGGCATGGTTTAAGAGCACATGGAAAACGATGAACCTTATGATGGCGATTATGCCCACAACGCTACTGGGGGTTCTTCCTGTCGGCCTTCTGCTGGTACAGAATGGAAGTATTTCCCCCGCAGAGCTTGCAATGGGGATTATTCTTTCCCTCAGCATTGTTGGGCCGTTGATGAAAGCAACCACTTTCATTAACGAAGCAAAGTCTATGGAATATGCAGTAGAGGCGGCAAATGAACTTTTGAACCTGCCTGTGCTGCCGGATTCAGGGAAAATCGTATCCATACCCCGCAATGATATTGTGTTGGAGCATGTAACTTTTTCCTATGACGGCTCCGAGCAAAATGAAGTACTGCATGATGTGAACTTGGAATTGCCAGAGGGAAGTTTTACGGCACTTGTAGGACCGTCTGGCGGCGGTAAATCAACGATTGCCCGTCTGATTGCAAGGTTTTGGGACGTGACAGGCGGCAACATTACCATTGGGGGGAAGAATATCAAAGAGTTGTCTATACGCCAGCTTTCCGAACTGGTCAGTTTTGTGACGCAGGATAACTTCCTGTTTAATTGCTCCCTGAAAGAAAACATCCGTCTTGGAAATCCAAACGCCACAGATGAAGAAGTATATGCGGCGGCGAAAGCGGCCTGCTGTGATGAATTTATTGTGCGTTTGGACAAAGGATATGATACCCCTGCCGGTGATGCCGGAAAGAGGCTGTCCGGCGGCGAAAAACAGCGAATTGCGATTGCGAGGGCGATCCTCAAAAATGCCCCGATTGTTATTTTGGATGAAGCGACAGCATTTACTGACCCGCAGAACGAAGATAAAATCCAGAAATCTATCATGGCGTTATCAAAGGGTAAAACTCTTCTTGTGATCGCCCACCGCCTTTCCACCATTCAGAACGCAGATCAGATTGTCGTGTTGAAAAAAGGCCGGATTGTGGATTGCGGAAAGCAGGAAGAATTGTTGAAGCGGTGTCCGCTTTATGCGGATATGTGGAAAGCCCACATCGGGGCGAAGAATTGGTCTGTGAGTGAAAAGAAGGAGGTGGCCGCTCATGTTTAAGTCTATGAAACGGATCATTAAATGGGCGGGGAAATATAAGGGACGCCTCTATCTTGGCTCTGTTTTTTCCTTTTTCAGCAGCCTGTCTACGGCGATCCCTACAATGGCTGCCGCTTATGCCCTTGATAAAGCAATCGCAGCTTATTGGGCAGGCAGCACAATAGAATCCTCCCTGATCTGGCAGACGCTTTGGATTATTGTTGGCTCGATTGCGCTTAACTTTCTACTCTCTTATTTGCGGGCGGTGTTGCAGGAAAGCATTGGTTATGAAGTAGCCGCAGGGCAGCGAATCCATTTAGGCGATGTGCTGAAAAGGGTTCCTCTGGGATATTTTTCCAAAAACAGTGTGGGCGATATTCTGACAGGTGTTACCACGGAGCTATCCACACTCGAATTGCAGGGAATGAAGATGGTTGATATCATCATCAACGGATATGCAAAGTTTATTGCAATTCTCCTGTGTTTCCTTTTCCTGAGTCCAGCCGCAGCAGTGATTTCTGTTGTCGGCGTTGCCTTTTCCTCATTGGCCTTACATGGTATCAGCAGGCATAGTGAAAAGACCGCTGCTATCACGCACCAGGCCATGGAGGATATGTCTGGCTCTGCGATTGAATATATCCGCGGGCTGTCCATCGTTAAATCGTTCGGACAGGAAGGGGCTTCTATCGAAAGTTTCCGCAAGGCAAATACGGATTTGAAAAATATTCATATCAAAGTAGAAAAAGGCTATACGCCATTTAACTGCTTGCATCTGTTCTCCTTAAAACTGGCATCTATGGGGATTGTGTTTATCTGTGCATGGCAGACACTTAACGGGCAGATGAGTCTTGCTTATTTCCTGATGTTTGTTCTGTTTTCTTTCGTAATCTTTGGAAGTGTGGAAAACATTAACGACGCGGCTCACATGCTGGGTCTTATAGATTCCGCTATGAATAAGCTGGAAGCTCTGGAAAATGCAGAATATATCGACCAGGACGGAAAAGATATTACACCGACCTCGTATGACATTACTTTTCAGGATGTATCCTTTGGTTACGATAAACGGACTGTATTGCATGATGTGAATTTCACGATTCCGCAGAATACCACAACAGCGATTGTAGGTCCTTCCGGGAGCGGCAAGTCTACCCTGTGCAGCCTGATTGCACGCTTTTATGATGTTGACGCCGGAAAAATCACTTTAGGAGAAACAGATATTCGAGAATTTACCTGTGACAGCTTACTAAAAAATATCAGTATGGTGTTCCAGAATGTATATCTGTTCCGGGATACGATCCGTAACAATATCAAATTCGGCAGCCCGGACGCTTCGGAGGAACAGATGATTGCTGCTGCAAAAAAAGCGCGCTGCCATGACTTTATTATGGCCTTGCCAGATGGATATGATACCGTCATTGGTGAGGGCGGTTCTTCTCTTTCCGGCGGTGAAAAGCAGCGGATTTCGATTGCCAGAGCCATGCTGAAAGATGCGCCGATTGTTATTTTGGATGAGGCCACGGCCAGCATTGACCCAGAGAATGAGCATTTGATTCAAGAGGCTATTTCCGCACTGACACATGGTAAAACAATCATAACGATTGCCCATAGACTGGCGACGATTGAAAATGCGGATCAAATTCTTGTCATTGATGGTGGAACCGTCGTGCAGAAAGGAACCCATAAGGAATTGCTGGCTCAAAGGGGAACCTATCAGGAATTTATTAAGATTCGGGAACAGGCTGAGGGCTGGAGGATTCAACAATAAGCATAAAGGAGGAACTGATGAAGATTCATGCGTCCGGGGAGGATTATCTGGAGGCTATCCTTGTTCTACAAAAGAAAATGGGCATGGTCCGCTCCATTGACCTTGCCCGGCACATGGGCTTTAGCAAACCGAGTATCAGCCATGCGGTAAGCGTCTTGAAGAACGGTGGTTTTCTGACCGTGGATGATGATGGATTCCTTCATCTGACCGCCATAGGTCGGGAGATTGCCGAGAAAATCTATGAACGCCATTTGTTTTTTATGGAGCAGCTTATCGTTGCTGGCGTCGATCAGGAAATAGCGGAACAAGACGCCTGCCGGATTGAACACGCCATCAGTGATACATCTTTCCGAAAGCTGAAGGAGAAAGTACAAGGAACCGATTAGCGCACATCGGCTCCGCTCTGCATAATAAGTTATCTGCCCCGTCCGGAGAAAGAAAAAAACCGTTGACTGGGGCAGATAATTTCGTGCGCTATTTTAAGGTTTGAACTCAATCGGCGGTTTTGAAGGACAATTTCAGAGCCGCCGTTTCTTTGCGTTTACACAAACCAATGACGACTTGCAGGGACACGGTAGCCGCTTGGAGGTTAATTTGCTGTGTCTCTTTTGCTTTTTCAAAGCTCCCATGATCTACATCAATTAAAAAAAGCATTGCCCCTCCTCCGGGCAAGTATAGCATTGCATCGGCATTATCGTTCCATGTGATTCAGCATAATAATAACTGTTCTTGGCACGCCAGTTTCCCATTGCGGGAATCTGGCGTTTTTTGTGGCCTTTTTTTCGGAGATAATCCGGCTGTATACCGGTGTCGTTCCCCACCTCCATTCGATTCACTCGTCAATCACCCGTGAATCGAAATGGAGGTACATAATGAAGAAAATTAACCTTCGGGAACTTTATCCTGATGTTTATACA
>NZ_WQPQ01000084.1:0-1534 GCF_018785365.1 Clostridium sp. MCC344
TTTTGCTTATGTGTGATAAAGAAGTAATAGAAGTGTAAAAAATTTTGCCGTTCCTATCCGGCACATGAGGTATGTCGGATAGGTCGGGCGGTTAGGTGTCGGGCAGTTCTACCTTGCCGACAAAAGAATAATAGATTTCGATTTCCTGTCTGCGTAACTTGCCCCGGCGTTTCCCGTCAAGGGCAACGCTTTCATGGACAACGATTTTCTCCACAAACTCCCGCAGCAGAGTAGGGGTAAGTTCTTCAATGGTAGTGTGCCTGCGTACCACATTCATAAACTTTTCAGCGTTTGCGGTGGCTTCCTGCGCTTTGGAAAGTTCTTCCCGCAGTCTGGCGGCACGTTCTTTCAGTTCTTTCTGCTCGGCTTCATAGTCTGCCGACAGCTCTGTGAAACGCTCGTCCGATATGCGCCCGGTTACGCTGTCCTCATACAGCCGCTTGAAGATAGCAGATAACTCGGCTATGCGTTTCTCGGCGGCTTCCAGCTCCTTTTTCTTGGCGGCGTTCCTGCGTCTGTCCCCGTCCTCATTCTGCTTGATTAAAAGCTTCATAAACCGGGCTTCATGCTTTGCCGCATAGCTGGTAACTTTCCGCAGATTGGAGAGTACGCCAGCGGTCAAGAGGTCAGTGCGGATAAAGTGCGCTGTGCAGTCGGCGGTGCGTTTCTTGTAGCTTCCGCAGATATAACAGTCCTGCTTGCGCTTGTCCGTCTGGTATCGCTGCTGGTACATGACGCTGCCGCAGTCGGCACAAAAGAGTATGCCGGAGAACAAGCCCACTTCGTCATAACGGTTGGGGCGTTTGCGCTGCTTGCGTAACTCCTGCACCCGTTCCCACGTTTCCCGGTCAATGATAGGCTCATGGTGGTTCTCAAAAACCGCCTGCTTTTCCGGGGGATTTTCTATGCTGTGTTTCAGCTTGTAGGACGGCTTCTCGGTCTTAAAGTTTACCAGACAGCCCGTATATTCCCGGTTTTCCAGCAGATGAACCACGGTATTGGTCGCCCACTTGCACTCATAGCCGGGGTGGTAGCGGCGGGTGCTGCCCGTCCTGCGGTATTCCAGCGTCCCCGGCGTGGGGATTTGCTGCTCGGTCAGCATACGGGCTATCTTGGTCGGACCGTTCCCGGCAAGGCAAAGGCTGTAAATCTGCCGTACCACCGGGGCGGCTTCCTCGTCAATGATAAAGTTTTCGTCCTCGTCCATGAGGTAGCCATAGACGGGCTTGCTTGTGATGGGCTTTCCGCTCATGCCCTTAGAGCGTTTTACTGCCTTGATTTTCTTGCTCGTATCTCTCACCAGCCATTCGTTAAAAATGTTCCGCAGCGGGGCAAAATCATTTTCCCCCTGTGCGCTGTCCACTCCGTCATTGATAGCGATGAAGCGGACACCTTTCTGTGGGAAAATCATTTCTGTGTACATTCCCACCTGTAAGTAGTTTCGCCCTAACCTCGACATATCCTTGACGATAACTGTCCCGACTTTCCCTGCTTCAATGTCTGCAAGCATGGCTTGAAATCCGGGTCTTTGAAA
>NZ_WQPQ01000085.1:0-277 GCF_018785365.1 Clostridium sp. MCC344
TGTTGCTGCTCTGTTTTCTTGTGTCGGCGGTAAGCTCTATCTTTCCCACGCTTGGCAGCGGCCTTGCCAATGCGTTATCCGGCACCTCCTACGCCTCGGAGGATACGGACCTGCTGGGGGTGGACGAGGACTACACGGCACTGGAAAACGAGCTGGCGCAGACGGTAGCGAACATCGAAAGCACCCATCCCGGCTATGACGAGTACCGCTATTCCGTGGACGAGATCGGCCATAACCCCTATGAGCTGGCGTCCTATCTCTCGGCAAAGTACCATGT
>NZ_WQPQ01000086.1:0-251 GCF_018785365.1 Clostridium sp. MCC344
TCGGTCGAGGGCTTATCCAGGAAGGTCAAGTGAAGATTCAAAGGTTGATGAAGTTCAATATGTGGTTTTGAAGGTATGTTACCTATGCACGAGTGGCTCAGTGGTGGAGTATCGCCTTGCCAAGGCGAGGGTCGCGGGTTCGAATCCCGTCTCGTGCTCTCAAAGAGATAGAAAAAGAGTCATCCGATGGATGGCTCTTTTTTCTATGTTCAAGCCCTGCCGGGTTCGAACGGTTCGAATGTCTGCGCTCC
>NZ_WQPQ01000086.1:261-91043 GCF_018785365.1 Clostridium sp. MCC344
ACGAACGTCCCCCGGACGTTCTGCGACGTCTCGTGCTCTCAATAAGATGTGAAAAAGAGGAGATATCCGATGGATACCTCCTCTTTTTTTCGCATGTTCGAGCCCTGCTGGGGTCGAACGGTTCGAAGTCTACGCTCCGCTGCGGTCGTCGTAACAATTTCAAATACTTGTAAAACATAAGATTGCATGGTATGATAAAACATGTTCGGAAATGCTGGTTGATGGCATAAATCCAATTCTGTTAATGACACGCAGGAAGGTTGGATCATTGCTTACGAGCTGATTAAAGGAAAAACAGACATGAAGAATATATTTGAGACGGATCCGGAAAGTCACTATCGATTTTCATGGGATTTCAAGGTGAGTGTCAATGTCTCCTGGCGGCAGTTTGCACAGGAAAAGTTCGTGCAGGATGTGTGTGATATTCTGGAGGAAGAATATTTTTCTGCCTCCAATCTGATCCTGGAATTGACGGAGCATTGTCAGGCGTTGGATGAACAGATCCTGAAATGGCATATTGCGGAATTTCACAAATATGGAGTTGGGATTTCGGCAGATGATTTTGGAAGCGGATATTCTTCTTTCAATCTGATGAAAACTCTGGATTTTGACTGCATCAAGATCGATCAAAGCTTTATCCGAAATATTCTGGTGCAGCCTGCCGATCAGATCATGGTTCAGTCGATCATTAATTGTGCAAAGGCACTTGGCGTATCGGTTTGTGTAGAGGGAATCGAAAGCGAAGAAATTTTTCGGTTTATCCGTGAGGCGGATCCGGGGATGTATCAGGGATATCTGTTTGCGCAGCCGCTGACGATCACAGAACTGGAGAAGTTAAAAAAAAAGAAGCTTTTAATATGAATCATGAGAAAGGGGCATAGCTGTTTTAAGGCAGTTGTAAGCGTATGGGAAAACATAGGGATGGCTTTAAGAGCCGGACAGGATTTGTGCTGGCCTGCATTGGGTCGGCAGTCGGTATGGGGAATATCTGGAGGTTCCCATATATGGTATCGGATTGGGGTGGAATGACATTTTTACTTCCATATGTTCTATTTGTAGTTCTAATTGCGTCTACCGGCGTGATCGAGGAAATGGCGCTTGGCCGCGCGGCAAAGAGCGGACCAATCAGGGCATTTGGCAAATGTACGGAGATCCGCACCGGAAATAAGCGGACGGGTGAGGTGATCGGTGTGATTCCGGTTCTTGGCTCTCTGGCGTTGGCGATCGGATATACGGTGGTCGTAGGATGGATCTTTAAATACGCGTTTCTTGCGATCACTGGCGGGCTGTTCCGGATGGGACAGGATATGGACGCAATCGGCGGACTCTTCGATGGAACGGCATCGTCCTTCGGAAATAACCTTTGGCAGGTGATCGCTATGATCGTGACGGGCGTGATCATGGCTTATGGAATCGCAGGCGGAATCGAAAAAGCGAATAAGGTCATGATGCCCCTACTGTTTGTATTGTTTCTGGGACTTGGCGCCTACATTTTCACACTGCCGGGTTCCGGACATGGATACCGGTATATTTTTACATTGAATCCACAGGGGCTGTTGAATCCGAGATTGTGGATCTATGCTTTCGGACAGGCATTTTTCTCCCTGTCCATCGCCGGAAACGGAACCGTTATCTACGGCTCCTATCTGAGTGACGAGGAAAATGTAGTGAGTTCCGCGAGAAATGTGGCAGTTTTCGATACCCTGGCGGCGCTGCTTGCGGCTCTCGTGATCATTCCGGGAATGGCAGCCGGCGGGGCAGAGCTTTCTTCCGGCGGACCGGGTCTCATGTTTATCTATCTTTTAAATGTATTTAACGGGATGCCGGGCGGACGCATCGTGGAGCTGGTATTTTATATCTGCGTCCTGTTTGCCGGTTTAAGCTCTCTGGTAAACCTCTATGAGGCACCGGTGGAGATGATGCAGGAGCGTTTTGGATTGAACAGAAGAAGTGCCGTGATCGTGATCGCCGTGTTCGGAGGCGCGATCGCGCTCATGATCCAGGGAATCGTTTCCGGCTGGATGGATGCAGTGTCGATCTATATTTGCCCGCTCGGTGCCATGCTGGCGGCGATCATGTTCTTCTGGGTTGCCGGAGAGGACTTTGCGCTTACCGCGGTCAATAAAGGAACCAATAAACCGATCGGCGGCTGGTTTATCCCGTTGGGGAGATTTGTACTGGTGCCGGCGGCTTTTATCGCTCTTGTGGCGGGGGCACTGCTTGGGGGAATTGGCTGATAAGAGATACTTCCGTGTTTCGTCAGGAGAAATCTGAGGACGATACGTGGAAATTTAATTGAGGAGGTAATTTACAAATATGAGCAGATTAAACGAATTGCTCCAACAGGCGGGCAATATTGGGCGGAATGAAGACGGTTCGATCACACGGCTGGGATTTTCAGAAAAATATTTCCAAGTGCTTGAGTTTTTAAAAGGACGCATGCAGGAGCTGGGAATGCAGGTGGAGACTGACCCGGTGGAAAATCTTCATGGCGTATTGCAGGGGAGTGACCCGGAAGCAAAATCCATCGTACTCGGTTCCCACATGGATACAGTTATGCAGGGCGGTGTTTATGATGGAATGCTGGGTGTGACCGGTGCCCTGGAAGTTGCGGCCCGCTTAAAGGAAGAAGGACGTACCCTGCGCCATCCATTGGAGATCTGGGGCTTTAACATGGAAGAATCCAGTATTCTTGGCGGCACATTTGGAAGCAGATGTGTGACAGGGATGCTCGATCCGGACATTCCCGGATATGCGGAAAAATTAGCAAAGTTTGGCTGCAGTCCGGAAAAAGCAAAAGCAGCCAAGAGAGATATCAGCAAGTATGAGTGTTATCTGGAATATCATATCGAACAGGGCGATAAACTCGATCATACGGGAATCGATGTGGGAGTTGTCAGCGGAATCGTCAGCATCATCGACTATAAGGTAACGGCAAAAGGCATGAGCAACCATGCGGGCACAACGATGATGGCTAACAGAAAAGATGCGCTTGTCGGAATGGCAAAGCTGATCGTAGCAGCAGAAGAGCGGGCAAGAGAACTGAACGACACGCTTGTATTTACGGTCGGAAAGATCTCTGTATCACCCGGACAGGAAAATGTAATTCCGGGACAGGCTGTGGCGAACTTTGAGATGCGTCATATGGACAAAGCTGTAACAGATCAGTTCTATGCAGATATTCAGGCACTCGCAAAAGAGATTCCGAACTGTGAGTTTGAATTTGTAAATACCGGTGCCAAATATTCCACACCGTGTGATCCGAGATTGATCAAACTGATCGACGATGTCTGCACGGAAAAGGGAATCAGCCATATCATCATGCCCAGCGGTGCAGGCCATGACGCAAATTCGATGGCCCACGAAGGAGTTCCGATCGGTATGATCTTTGTCCCGAGTGTCAAGGGTATCAGCCATCAGGGTGACGAATATACAAAACCGGAACATATCGATATGGGGGCGGATGTTCTGTATCAGACTGTGTTAAAACTGGATGAAAATGGATTTTAATTTTATAGATGATTGAATGAATGGACAAATTTGGAAAACTATATAAATGAATGCGCTCACAGCTGCAAAAAATAAGCTGGAAGAGGGCGAGAAGATCGTACAGATCATGCAGATTACAGTTTATGTAAACTCTGAGCCGGATTTTACAAAGCAGCCGAAGATCGCGGATTTCGCGTCTGAGTATTTCTGCGAGGAGCTTGGTGAATCTGGTGTTGGAAGCCGTGCGGCTGTCGGTGTTGCGGTTCTTCCGGGAGAAGCGCCGGTGGAGATTGCGGTCATTGCGGGGGTAGGAAGTATAAAATATTAGATTAAGAAGGAAAAGCTGCTGCCAGAAAGTTGTGCAGCAGCTTTTTAACAGAAAATTTATCTCACAATAAATATAGAAAAACACTGTTTACAGGGAACTTCTTGGGAAAGGAAAACTTTCGATCACATTAGCGACACACTGGACAGACCGCATTATTTCGATGTTGGAGAACAGGGAGACAGACATCGGAATTACCCCGCGTGTCTTTTATTCGAAGGTGGTGGAGGCAGTAGCGATCTTTAAGGAACCGTTATTTCTGCTTAGCTCAAAAAGTGTTTCTGATTACCCTGAGGTTGTGCAAGCACAGCAGTTAAAGCGTTTCAATGAAATCTATTTTGATTGGGGAACGGGGTTTGTGGAGTGGCATGAGAAGCAGATGAACCCGTTAGACCTGCCGCTTATGGTGACGGATACAACGGAGCTGATACCGGAACTTTTACGGATTCCTAATTCTTTCAGTATTATTCCTGCATGCATTTTTAAAGAAAAAGGAACTGATTGAGCAGTTTGAAAAGGAATGTAAAGAATATATACGGACGGTTGAGGACGTTATAAGTATTTAGCTGGAAAACATCTCTGCCGCCAGCTTCGTAAATTCTTCCATAGCCTTTGATACATATCTCTTTTTCTTCCACATAACAGCGATGTCACGGCTTACATCATCGGAGTCCAGTTTGTAAAAAACGACGGGTTCATCGTGGTCAGACATGCGGACAACGGTGTCAGACAGGAGTGTGACACCGAGACCGGCACCGCAGGAGCGGTAGGCGGTGGCGAGCTGATCTAACTGCAGGCGGATATTTGGGGCAAAGCCATTTTGGGAACAGAGCTTCACGGCGCGCTCGTAGGCAATGGTCTCCGGGCGTAGCAGCAGGAACGGAGCCTTTGCGAAGGAAGAGAGGGAGACGGAAGGCGCAGCCGGATCTAAATGAATACCGCGGCGGATCTCGTCGGCGGTGAATGCCGCAGGAAGAAAGTCTTTTTTTATTCCCATAGAGGCAAAGAAATTTGGAGCACTTGGGACAGCGAGGAGAAAGTGATCCTCGAAGAGGATGACGGAGTCGAAGGTGTCACCCTGCTGGTCCACCGGATCCACAAGGATATCGAGCGCCTCATTCGCGAGACGCTTTTGTAATTCAAGAGATGGCGCTTCCTGAACGTCCAGAGAGATTCCGGGATAGCGGCGGCTGTATTCGGCAACGACCGGGAGAACGATGCTGGAGAGAAAAAAACTGGAGGCACCGATCCTCAGAGCCCCTGTTTTGAGGTTTGAGAGGTCGTTGCAGTAGACCTTCAGATCCTCTTCAATGCGGTGGAGCTTTTCCACGGCATCGATGTAGGCGCGGCCTGCGTCAGTTAAAAGAAGATGGGAGGAAGAACGCTCAAAGATGGGCTGGCCTAACTCCTGTTCTTCTTTTTTTACTGCGATGCTGATAGCGGGCTGGGTGATGTAGAGGTTTTTGGCCGCGGCGGAGAAGCTGCCGCAGCGGTAGATCTCGTAGATGTAGTCTTTTGACTGGAACATTTTGTTCTCCTTATATAAATATAATTAATGAAAAATATCAATATTATAAATTTGATTATATATGAGATCCATGATATATTCAAGATGATCCTGGGAGAGAATAAAAGGATTTATGTGCCGGGAAGAGAGGTTTTGACGGATCAAAATAACAGCAAATACGAACAGCAGCACAGCGGAGACAGTTTCCCGGAGATGATGAAAGAACGCGGGCTGTGCAAAAAGGGAGAAGGAAATGAGTTACTTAAAAACATTGCTTATCATCTGCCCGATCTTCTTCATTTCGGGTATCATTGATTCCATCGGCGGAGGCGGCGGATTGATTGCACTGCCGACATACTTAATGATCGGATTGCCGGTTCGTTCGGCTTACGGCTGCAATAAGCTGCAGGCGGGTCTCGGAAACCTGGTCTCAGCGATCAAGTATTTTAAAAACAACATGGTCGATCTGAGGATTGCACTGGTCTCAGCCATCACGGCGATGACGGGGGCATGGATCGGAACAAAGATCATCTTTCTCCTTCCGGAGGAGAGCATTCAGAAGGCCATCACGGTGGCACTTCCGGTGATTGCCCTCATTATGGTTCTCAGAAAGACAGACGCGAGAAACGTGATCATGAGAAGCGAGATCTCAAAAAAAACAGTTGTTCAGGCCCTAATCGTCGGCGTGATCATGGGATTTTACAACAGTCTTTTCGGACCGGGGATCGGTACCGTAGCGATCATCGCATTTACGATGATCATGCACTATGATGCGAGATGCGCGTCCGGTAACGGTAAGGTCCTCATTGTACTTACGAACGCCATCGCTCTTGTAAGCTATGTGAAAACGGGAAATGTCGCTTACGAGATCGCGTGTCCGGCAGCACTCTGTGCCATTGCAGGAAACCTCGTCGGTGTCAATCTGGCGATCAGGAAGGGCGAGAAGATCATCAAACCGGTGATGTTAGTCGTAGTAATCCTCACTGTGATCAAATTTGCCTGGCAGAATCATCTGTGGGGTTAAAGGCATAAAATTCAATAAGGTTTACCTGTTTTTGTTTACCCATATAAAAGGGCTGGTCTTACTGTGGACCGGCTCTTTTTATGTAACAGGAAATTCCGGGGAATTCCCTGTTACACAAAAGGCACGAACGTGCCAAGGATGCGCACAGGGTAAGACTGCCGGTATATTTGCAGGGGCCGGATTCCTCAGGGCTTGTTTTTAAGGCAGGAATGAGATAAGATAGTGTTAGAAGAATTCAGGAAAGAAGTGGAAAAACTATGTATGATGAGTTAACAAAAAATGATATAAAGAAGATGGAAGAGGAGATCGAATACCGGAAACTTGTGGTCCGGAAAGAGGCGATCGAGGCGGTAAAAGAGGCGAGAGCCCAGGGCGACTTAAGTGAAAATTTTGAATATTATGCAGCGAAGAAGGACAAGAACAAGAATGAGAGCCGGATCCGGTATCTGGAGAGAATGATCCGGACGGCGAAGGTGGTCTCTGATGAGTCAAAAGACGATGAGGTCGGTCTCTACAACACGGTGGACGTGTATTTTGAGGATGACGATGAGACGGAGACCTATAAGATCGTTACGACGATCCGCGGAAATTCCTTAAAGGGACTGATCAGTTCCGAGTCCCCGCTTGGAAGGGCACTTCTGGGGCATAAGGTCGGCGACCGGGTACATGTGCAGGTAAATGACAGAGCGGGATATGATGTGATCATCAAGCGTCTGGAGAAGACCGTGGATGATGGAAGCGACGCGATCCGGAGCTTTTAAAAAAGACATTTTTAAAGAAGACAGAGAGAGGTTGAGTATGAAGGATTTTAAAGTGGCGGGGTTTCCGCTGCCATTGTATGTCCTCATTCTGGCACTGACGGCGGCATGCATGTTTACGGGCTGTGTCCCGAAGAGTCTGGTCCCGGCGTTTTTAGTGTTGATGGTATTTGGTGAGGGCTTAAATGCGATTGGAAATAACGTGCCGGTGGTGAAGACGTATCTCGGAGGATCTGTGATCTGTATTCTCGGTTCTGCGATCCTCACGGCAGGCGGACTGATTCCCGAGCAGACGATTGAGACGCTCGATTATTTTGTCAATGACAGTGGCTTCCTGATCTTTTATATCGCGGCGCTGATCTGCGGCAGTCTCTTTAATATCGACCGGAATCTTCTGCTCAGGGCTACCGTGAAGCTTCTGCCGGTGGCGGTGATCTCTCTTTCTATGGGAATTCTGCTTTCAGGAATTATGGGGATCATCCTTGGGGAAGGTTTCTGGGGCGGGATCCTCTATATCGGAGTGCCTATGACCAGCGGCGGAATGACAGCGGGTACAGTTCCTCTTTCGGCCATGTACTCCCAGGCGCTCGGAGTGGAAGCGGCGGATGTGCTGACAAAGATGGCACCGGCCACGGTACTTGGAAACTGTGTGGCGATCATTTTTGGCGGCCTTTTGAACAACTTCGGGAAAAAACACCCGGAGATGACCGGAAACGGTGTATTGGTGAATGATGGAAAAACGGTGAAAAAAACACCGCCATTGAAGCCGACATTTGCGTCTTTATGCACCGGGATGATCATTGCGTTTGCCTTTTATCAGCTTGGCGCGATCTTGCACAGGTTTGTTCCTGTGATCCCGACGTATGCGTGGATGATCATTGCGGTCGTGCTTGTGAAGGGAACCGGCATCATGTCCGAAGAGCTGGAGGATGCGGCAAGAGAGTGGGGGCAGTTTGCCATCAAGAGCTGGACGGCGGCGGCACTTGCGGGGATCGGTTTTACTCTGATCGATCTGAATACAATTTTAAAGACTCTGACACCGTTATATCTGATCACGGTGGTACTCATCGTGGGGATCATCACGTTTACGGCGTCAGTTCTTGGAAAGCTGGTTGGCTTTTTCCCACTGGAATCTGCCATCGCAGCGGGGATGTGTACAACAAATATGGGCGGTTCCGGCAATGTAGCTGTTTTGAGCAGTGCGCATAGAATGGAGCTTTTGCCATTTGCGCAGATCGTTACAAGATCCTGCGGAGCGCTGATGCTGACGATTGGAGGAATATTAGTGCAGATGGTGGGGTAGGATCTGGATTCTGTATTGTGAGCAGCAGGCTTTTGCACCTGCTGTGCTTGTTTTAGTAAAGTATGGGATTTTTGCCCGTAACTGTGAGGCACTGAACAGTTACATTATGCATTACAAACGGGGGAGTGACAAAGATGGAAATATATCAGCTTCGATATTTTGTATATGCGGCGAAATATGAAAATATCACGATGGCGGCGCAGGAATTGAATGTATCCCAGCCTTCCATCAGTAAAGCGATCCAATCACTGGAGCGCGAATTAAAAACAGAGTTACTTCGGAAAAACGGAAGATCCTGTGTGCTTACCCATGATGGATATTTATTGCAGGAAAGGGTAGTTCCTTTGCTTGAGGAAATAGAACAGCTTCCGTTGGAATTCCACAATAGACAGAAGAAGAAACTGATCCGTTTGAATGTTTTGACCGGAGGACTGCTTGTTCCGGAACTGATTCGCGAATTCCGGGAGGAAAATCCGGATGTTTTTTTTCAGGTGTTAGATCGCAGAGAGGCAACCAAATGGGATGTCTGCATTCGAAGTACACTGCCGCAGTATGTGTTCAGCAATGCGGTAAAATTGATGGAAGAGCCATTGTGTCTCGCGTTTCATAAAGATTCGTGGTTGAGAAATGTGGAAAAAGTCAGGTTGTCGGATATCAGAAATGAAAAATTTGTTATGTTGAGAAGTGGAGGAAGTATCCGGACGATTTCAGACGCAATATTCGAAAAAGAAGGGATTATTCCGGATATTGCATTTGAATGTGATACTGTTAATATTTTGAGGCGCATGGTGCAGGAGGGGTTAGGAATCGCCATCTGGCCAAGGTATTCCTGGAGAGATCACCTGAGAAGCGAGACAGATTTTGAAAATGTCTGTTACCGGCCGATCGATAACAACGAATTCAAACGATCTCTGTATCTGATCCTGCAGAAAGATCTGAAAATGACAGAAGAATTGGTGAAATTCTGCGAATATACAGAAAAATACTTTAATAATATTAAAGAAGAATGAAAAAATATACCAAATTAATTCGAAATGAGAATGTGAGTTATTCATGAATAATATTTGAACAATAAATATAATTAATATATAATGAACCTATAAAAGAAAGCGCATCTTTTTAAGAATCAGCCATATGAAGCTATGGTGAAGGCCTGAAAGACCTTCTTAAAAAGGAGCGCTTTTGTCGTGTTTATATCATTTTTGTTACCAGTAGTTGTTGATCACAAAAGGAGGATGAAGCATGTATCAGGTATCAGAGCGGGTAAAAAAACAGTTTGAATATACAATGAGTATTCCGTGTGTAAAGGAAGCTATGAAATTTATACAGGAAGATGAGAGGAATACGATTGAAGAGCAGAAAGAACTGGTTCTCATAGAGGCTCCGACTGGGGAGGAAGAAAAACGCGCAGCGGTCATGATGGAAAAATTTAAAGCCCTCGGTCTTGAAAATGTTCACATTGACCGCGGTGGAAATGTTGTTGGCCTTCGAAGAGGAAGCGGCAAAGGACCGAAGGTATTGATCGAGGGTCATCTGGATACAGTCTTTCCATTTGGAACGGTACATGGTGTAGAGGAGAGAGGCGGATTCCTCTACGCACCGGGAATCGGTGATGATACGAGAGCACTGGCAATGCTGCTGGGACTTTTAAGAGCATTGAATCAGAACGAGATCAAGACATTCGGAGACATTGTATTTGTGGCAACTACCCGCGAGGAAGGTATGGGCGGCCTCGGCGGAATGAAAGATTTCCTGAATGATAATGATGACATTGATATTTCACTCACAATTGATAACAATGACATGAGTGTATTGATCTTCGAGGCGACAAGCGGAGAGACCTACGAGGTCAACTTTTATGGTATCGGCGGTCATGCGTTTGGAGCGTTTGGCGAGATGGCACAGCCGATCCATGCAGCAGCCAGAGCAGTTGCGAAGATCGCTGATTTTACAGTTCCATCAGATCCGAAGACAAGCTTCTGTGTCTCAAATTTCCACGGTGGAACTGCGACCGGAGTGCATGCGATCGCATCGCAGGCAACCATCAAATTTAATTTCAGATCAAATTCACCGGAGGAGCTTACAAAGCTTCGCACAAAAATCTTTAACGCGATCGAAGAAGCATGCCGGGAAGAAACAGAAAAATGGGGAAAAGATGAGATCACATGGGATAAAAAACTGATCAGTCAGGTTCCGGGCGGAGTTCAGGATTCCCATACACCACTGGTAGAATCCGCGTGGCTTGGTTTGAAGTCTCTGGATATTGAACCGGTATTCCATAAAGGCGGCTGCACAAATGCGAACGTAGCGGTTTCGAAAGGAATTCCATCGATCTGTCTTGGACGCGCGTTTGCACCGGATGAAAATAGAAAGAATATAATGAATCATAGTGTTCATGAAAAGTTTCCGATCACCGACTCATATAAGGCAGTTCAGCAGGCATTTATGGTATTGATGATGGCAGCAGGAATCGACGGAGAGACTAATTCTGTTGTGGAGGAAAAATAGATTATGAAGAAAATGACACTGATCGCTACAGGAGATGCGTTTATCACAAGAAGATTTCCGGAAGGCGGTTATGAAGGATTTGAGCAGGTCAGAGACGTGATCAGTCAGTATGATGTGAAATTTTCGAATCTGGAGATGACATTCCACAATGAGGAAGGATATCCGGCAGCATTTTCCGGAGGAACCTGGGCAATGGCAGATCCAAGAACCCTTGATGATATGAAATCGTTTGGTTTTAATCTGTTTAATACGGCAAATAATCATTCCTGCGACTACAGTCATGGAGGAGTTCTTGCGACTATCCGGAATCTCAAAGAGAGAGACATGATCTTTGCCGGAACAGGAAAAAATCTTTCCGAGGCATCAAAACCATGCTATCTGGAGACGAAAAACGGACGTGTCGCAATGATTGCGGTCTCTTCAAGCTTCCATGAGTCAGGAATGGCTGGTGGACAGAGCGCGGAATTGATCGGAAGACCTGGATTAAATCCGCTTCGTTATGAAACGATTTACCATGTCACGGAAGAAAACTATAAGAAAGCAGAAGAACTGGCGGTGCTTACAAAGATCAACTCAACGATGGAGCGGTCTGTAAAAAACGGATATAAGAATCCGCCGGCTTCCGGAACACTGCCCTTTGGAACATACAAATTTGTTCTGGATGAAAAAGACTGGATCGAGAGCGTTCCGTTCCCGGCTGATATGGAACGTGTCGAGAAGGAGATCATTGAGGCAAAAAAACAGGCAGATATCGTTCTTGTAAGCTTTCATGGTCATGAGACGGATGGGGAAGACACAACGGTTCCATCCATGTTCCTTGAGACATTTTCAAGAAGATGTGTGGATGCGGGAGCTGATGCGGTAATCGGACACGGACCGCATGAACTTCGTGGAATTGAGATCTATCACGGAGCGCCTATCTTCTACAGTCTGGGAAATTTCCTCTTTGAGACAGAAACTGTGGAAAAGCAGCCTTACGATGCATACATAAATAAAAAAATGCCGCTGGATACCAAGGTTGGTGCTTATATGGATGCCCGTAGTAAAAATGGCACGGCCGGATACGGAGTGCTTCCGGAGATCTGGTTATCCGTGATGGCAGGCTGGACCATGGAAGATGGACATTTAACAGAAATCAAACTGTATCCGATTTCTCTTGGAATGACAGAAAAAAGGCCGCAAAAAGGAGTTCCGGTGTTGACCGGTGATGAGAACGTACTGTCATACCTGGCAGAGCTTTCAAAACCTTATGGAACTGAGATGGAAATTAAAGATGGCGTAGGAACGATCAGACTTTAAAGAAGATAGAGGGTGAGCGGATATGGAAGAGAGAAAGAGTAAAATTCTGAGCGAAATTGACCGGGACAGGGAAGAACTTGAAGAAAACGATCGGAATCGATATAATCAATATAAAGACAGCGCACCTGTGTAAGAATCGGCTCATCATCAGGTGCGCACAGAAAAAAGGAGGGGAGTACCCATGAACAAAATCACAAATGCGTCAAGATTTCTTTTTGAGGAACTTGTATCCAGGATACAGGAACGTTCCAACGCAGTGGGAATCGCGGTTGCGATCGTTGACCGAAATGGAAATACACAGTATGAAAAGTTTTTTGGATACCGGGATCAGGAGAGAAAATTGCCGATCGATGAGGATACGATCTTCGGATTAGCGTCTGTCACGAAATCCTTTGTGGCTTTATCGATCATGCAGTTAGTCGAAGCCGGAAAAGTAGATCTGGATGATCCGGTGAGCAAATATATTCCGGAATTTACAAACCGTAATCAGAAACCGGTAAAGGTATGGCACTTTTTATGTCACACAGCGGGCTTTTATCCGATGCACCGCACAATCATCAATGAGATTGCGCAGAAGGCAGGACTGGATGAGAATGAGACAGGGGATTTTGCGTTCTGTGAGAAGATCGCATTGGAAGGAACAAAGGCAGTCGCTGAGCTGCTGGATGCCCAGACAAAGGAAAACGGCGGTCTGATCGGAGATCCGGGAAACTACATGAGCTATTGCAATGATGGCTTTGGACTTTTGTCAGAGATTGTGCGCCGTGTCGGCGGGGAGAACAGCTTTGCGGAATATGTGAAAAAACATATTCTTGAGCCTCTTCACATGGAGCGGAGCAGCGGAGAGTATGTAAGACCGGCAGCGGATGCGAATGCGGCAATTCTCTACAAAATGAAAAAAGGTGTCATGACCTCCGGCAGAGATTACCATGACAATGCATTTTCCCTTGGCGGAGCCGGTTCCCTGAAATCTACGCTTGCAGACATGAAAAAATACATCTGCATGTATCTGAATTACGGAAAGGGAATCGATGGAACAAGGATCCTCTCCCAGGAGGGTGTACGGACGATGTGCCGCCCAAGAATCGATTATCGCCCGGAGAGCCATTATTGCTTTGGTCTTTCGCAGAAGAAGCTGGATGACCTGACGGTTATGGAGCATGGCGGAAGCCTGCCGGGAGTTTCGTCGAATTTATCCTGGTCGTATGATGCCGGAGTGGGCGTTATGGTACTGTGCAACACGTCGGGCGTGCCGGTTAGCACGATCGCGGATGCAGCAATGCGGATGTATCATGGAAGAAATCCGATCGAGGACCGATTTGTTTATCAGGAGACGGAGTGGGATGCGGAAAAGAGAAAGGCGATGTGCGGTACCTTCCGTTCAGATGAAGATAACAATATCACGATCTTTGAAAAAGATGGAAATCTGGCAGTCAAAGAGGGAGAGACGCTTCTTCGATTTGTGCCGGTGCAGGAATTTTTAGGGATTGTGCGCAACCCGGATAAGGATGGTTACGTGAGATTTTTTGAAAATGAGAATGGTGAGATCTTTGCAATCGGATACGGTGGAAGAATGCTGCCGAGAGTGAAAGACTGATTGGATCAAAGTCTGAGTATGAAAAAATGCCAGGTGATCGGGAAGACCGATCATCCGGCATTTAGTGATTCTGATAGGAATATGTCAGCTTCACTGACCAGAATCACGTGCAAAGTCTCACGGAAGTTTCGACTTGAATTTGACTGCCATGCTGGATCCATACAGTGTGTTTTATATGACGATCAATTAGTGGATAAAGCCTTCTGCCCATTTCTTAAAGTTTGCGAAGTCCTCTTCGTTCGGATGGGAGAGGCCTTCATTGTATGTGTCGCGAAGAAGCTTTGCCTTTGCGTCCTCCGGGTCCTTTTCGAGCATTGCGGCAAATTTATCGGCGACTGCCGGCTGCATTTTCCCCTGGCAGACGAAGCCTGTCAGAACGGTGTTGTTTACGGGAATATTTGCCTCTGCCTGCTTTAAGATCGAGTGGATGTAATCAGGAGCGGCATATCCGGCTGTGCCGAAAAGAGCGATCTTTGTATTCTGAAGGTTTTTTAAGAAGATCCGTGTCCTGTCATCACAGCTTCCTTTATCGGTCCAGAAGCCGGCGAAGATAAGGTCCGCGCCAAGCTCCGGGGAGTAATGGGACGTATCACCGAAATAAACACAGTGCTCATGCGGAAGGATATCATGGAGACGATCTGCGAGTGCTGCAGTATTTCCGGTTTTACTGGAATAAACGATTGCATATTTCATTGGCATTTCCTCCATTTACTGTAATGATGCGGCAATTGCGTCTGCAAGTGCGTCAAGCTCAGCTTCCTGATCATTTTTCAGAGCTGATTTAATGGTTACATCTGCCTCAAGCACATGGATATTTTTCATTGTACCGAGGATTTCACCCATCTGCTTTGAGGTGGTTGCCGCCCAGGTTCCATTCTGGATCAGGGCCGCGGTACGGTTTGTAAGACCGTGGGCTGCAAGCTGGTGGAGAAGTGTGTCCATATTGCAGAAGATACCGCCATTGTAGGTGATAGATGCAAAGACCATCGCGGAGGTACGGAACGCGTCTGCAATGATGTAGGACGGGTGGGTCTTGGAAACGTCAAAGACGGAAATATGGCGGATGCCGCGGTCGGCAAGCTTTCCGGCAAGGATATCGGCAGCCTTTTCCGTATGACCGTAAACAGAGCCGTAGGCGATCGTTACAGATTTCTCTTCCGGCGTATAGGAGCTCCATTTGAGGTATTTATCGATGAGCCATGGGAGATCTTCTCTCCAGATCACGCTGTGGAGCGGGCAGATCATCCGGATCTCGAGCCCGGCAGCCTTCTTTAAGAGACCCTGTACGGACATGCCGAATTTTCCGACGATATTTGTATAATAACGTCTCGCCTCAGAGAGCCAGGCACCCTTATCGTCGATCTCATCAGCAAAGATATTTCCGTCGACAGCGCCGAAGGAACCGAAGGCATCGGCGGAGAACAGGATCTTTTCTGTCTTTTCGTATGTAACCATAACCTCCGGCCAGTGTACCATCGGTGCCATCACGAAGGTAAGCTCGTGGGAGCCGAGAGAGACGGTATCGCCCTCTTTTACCGGAATCGCGCGGCTGTCCACATCAAAATCAAAGAACTGTTTCATCATTCCCACAGCCTTTGCGGTGCATACGATCTTTGCCTCCGGGTAAGCGGCGATCACATCGGCGATGGATGCGCAGTGATCCGGCTCCATGTGGTTTACGATGAGATAGTCCAGAGTGCGGCCCTTTAAGGCAGCGGTCACATTTTCGAGAAAATCATGGGTGAAGGACGCGTCCACGGTATCGAAGAGGGCTGTCTTCTCGTCCAGAAGAACGTAAGAGTTATAGGACATTCCTGTAGGAACCGGATAAACATTTTCAAAGAGAGCAATGCGGCGGTCATTGACGCCGACCCAGAAGAGAGAATCTGTAAGCTTTCTTATGTTATTCATGTTAGAAACCTCCTGATAATAATATTGCTGTGGCGCTTTCGAAATCTGCCAGAACGAGAACGGTAAAATACCGGAAAGGTACTGGCTTTTAAAAGAGTCACAAAAGGTCGAAAAATAAAATTATCTGGCCTTATACATCTTAATTGTTGGCGAATTTTGAAGATATAAAAAATAAATTCAGACAAGACAGAAATATGGGCGCAGATATACTATCATTCTAAATGGAAAGCCTTTGGAAAGCAAGTAAAACCATCCTGTAAAATCTTAAAAAATTATTAAATACCAGTTGACAAGCGGGATATGAAGTCATATAATTCACTTGAAATTGATATTCGTTATCAATACAACTGTTCCCATAAATGGTTTGGTGAGAGGTGATGGAAATGCTTACAGATGTAATTGTTTTGTTGCTGGTTGCCATGGCCGTGATCGGTGTGATAAAGAGTATCCGGAAACAGAAGAAGAGCGGTTCCTGCGGGGGCTGCTGCGGTTCCTGTTCCGGGTGCAGCGGATGCGGCAGTGTCCATTATGATACAGCTCCGAAAGCCCACAAAGCCTGAGCGGATGGGAGTGTAAATAGGAGGAAACATGATGCCAATGACATTTTTACGTGCCGGTGAGACCGGCATGATTCAGCGTGTCGGCGGAGCGGAGGACACAAAGAGATTTCTTGCGAATCTTGGCTTCGTGGATGGCGCAGCAGTGACAGTGATCTCTGAACTCAACGGAAATCTGATCGTAAACATCAAGGATTCCAGAGTTGCGATCAACAAAGAGATGGCAAAGCACGTTATGGTGCAGTAGCTGTGAAAAAAGATGGTAACTGTTCAGCAGTTTGCATTATCCCGCAGAGAAGTGCAGACTGAGAAGAATGGGCAGTTATGGATGATGAAAGTTCAAGTGGGAGTTTTCCCACTTTGCTTTTTCCCCATAGGTTAGCATGCACTAATTAGCAACAACTAATCGGAAACTTTTGGAAAAATTTCACAAAAGGCAGGGGGAATGGATCCGGACCGCAGGAGTGGTTCACAAGGATAGAAAGGAGAAGACATGACATTACGTGAAGTTCCGGTACATACAACGGTTAAAGTTGTAAAGATCAACGGAGAGGGCGCATTCCGCCGCAGAATCATGGACATGGGCATTACCAAAAACAGCGAGATCTACGTTCGTAAAGTAGCGCCGCTCGGTGATCCGGTCGAGATCACGGTCCGTGGATATGAACTGTCTTTGAGAAGAGACGATGCGGAAAGTGTCGAAGTCGTTACAGTCTGATGACGGGATAAATGTTTTACCTGATGTGTATGCAAAACATTGGCAAAACACGGTTGCTGTCCCCGCGGAGTGTGGACAGTGACAACACAAGTGCAGGAAAATAGGAGGATGAAAAATGGCTATTAAAATCGCATTAGCCGGCAACCCGAACTGTGGTAAGACGACCATGTTCAATGCCCTCACAGGCGCGAACCAGTACGTCGGAAACTGGCCGGGTGTAACAGTAGAGAAAAAAGAAGGTAAATTAAAATCTTCAAAGAGCGGTGAAGAGATCATCATCACAGACCTTCCGGGTGTTTACTCCCTTTCCCCGTACACACTGGAGGAAGTCGTAAGCCGTGATTACCTCGTTCACGAGAAACCGCAGGCGATCATCAATCTGGTAGACGCAACAAACATTGAGAGAAACTTATATCTGACGACCCAGATCCTCGAAATCGGTATTCCGGTCGTGATCGCGTTAAACATGGCTGACCTGCTTGCAAAGAGCGGGGATAAGATCGATGTGAAGAAGCTTTCCGAGATCTTCGGCTGTGAAGTTGTTGAGACTTCCGCGTTAAAGGGCACAGGCCTTAAGGAAGTTGTCGAGAAGGCGATCGAGGCAGCGAAGAAGAACGAGTGGAAGAACCCGGCTGGCATCTTCTCCGGAAGCGTAGAAAACGCGATTGAGAAGGTTGAGGAGGCTGTCGGTGACGCTGTGGACGCAGACCAGAAGAGATGGTTCGCGATCAAGCTTCTTGAGAAGGACAGCAAGGTCATCGAGCAGTTACATCTTCCGGCATCCGCTATGGCAGCGGTCAACACGGAGGTTACCCGTCTTGAGAAAGAGACTGATGACGATACAGAGAGCATCATCACAGACGAGCGTTATACATACATCGGAAGCGTGATCGACAAGGCCGTTAAGAAATCCGGCAAGAAGCTCTCCACCTCCGATAAGATCGATAAGATCGTTACAAATCGTATCTTAGGTATCCCGATCTTCGCAGCAGTAATGTGGTTCGTTTACTACATCTGCGTCAGCACACTTGGTACCATGGGTACAGACTGGGCAAATGATACATTCGGCGGCGGCATTCAGGAATGGGCAGGCGCAGCACTCGCGGCAGCAGGCGCAAGCGACTTCATCCAGAGTCTTGTAGTAGACGGTATCCTCGGCGGACTCTTCGCCGTATTCGGATTCCTGCCGCAGATGGCACTCTTATTCTTAATGCTTTCCATCCTTGAGGACTGCGGATACATGGTACGTATCGCATTCGTCATGGACCGTGTGTTCCGTCACTTCGGACTTTCCGGTAAGAGCTTCATTCCGCTCCTTATCGCATCCGGCTGCGGTATCCCGGGTATCATGGCTTCCAAGACCATCGAAAATGATAACGACAGACGTCTTACCATTATGACAGCCACATTTATTCCGTGCGGTGCGAAGCTTCCGGTTATCGCTCTTTTAGGCGGCATCATGGTCGGCTGGACATCCGGAGATTACTCCGATGCGGGAAATACAGCATTCTTAATGTATGCGTTAGGTATCGTCTGCGTTCTTGTAGCAGCGATCATGTTAAAGAAGACAAAACCGTTCTCCGGCGAGGCAGCTCCGTTCGTTATGGAGTTACCGGCATACCACATCCCGTCTGCTAAGACCGTTCTTATGCACACCTGGGAGCGTCTGTGGGGCTTCATTAAGAAAGCCGGAACAATCCTGTTCCTTGCCTGCGTGATCATGTGGATCCTCTCCACATTTGGTTTCGAGAATGGTTCGTTCGGTATGGTAGAAGATACAGAAAACTGCTTGATGGCGATCCTCGGAAGCGCTCTTGCATGGATCTTCACTCCTCTCGGATGGGGCAAATGGCAGTGCGTTGCAGCGGCGATCTCCGGATTCTCCGCAAAAGAGGGTATCGTTTCCACAATGGGTGTCCTTGCAAATGTCAGCGAGGATCTCTCCGAGGAGACAGACGTTGTCGCAGCCGCGATCAGAGACTGGTTCCCGACAATGGCAGCAGCCTTCTCCTTCCTTGTATTCAACCTGTTAAACTCCCCGTGTCTGGCGGCTATTTCCACAATGGCCCAGCAGATGCAGTCCAGAAAGTGGTTCTGGTTTGCAATCATCTTCCAGAACGTATTCGCTTACTGTGTAGCACTGATGTTCTACCAGTTCGGACTTCTTATGGAAGGCGGTTCCTTCGGAATCGGCACAGCAGCAGCTGTTGTTGTTCTTCTCGGATTCCTCTATATGCTGTTCCGTCCGGATCCATATAAGAACCAGAAGAAGGCATCCCGCCGCTCTGTAGCAGCATAATTTTGGCAGTATTACTTCATTATTCTATAGAAACTCTATAAAAGATCCAGGTCAGAGGCGGACGTCGCTTCGTGGCCTGGATCTTTTCAGTTGGAAACCGCATAGCTTATAGAAGGAAGATTGCGAGAGCCGCGCCGGGGTCCGGACGGCCTTCGCGGATCAAAGGAGACAAAAACGATGGAAAATATCGGAAATATTATTCTTGGGATCATGATCCCGTTTGCGGGGACGACACTTGGAGCTGCGTGCGTATATTTTATGAAGAAGGGAATCCGTCAGAATGTGGAAAAAGGTCTTCTGGGCTTTGCGGCCGGTGTCATGGTGGCGGCATCCGTGTGGTCACTTCTGATCCCGTCCATGAATCTTTCCGCGGATCTGGGACGTCTGGCGTTTCTGCCTGCGGTGACCGGATTCTTCTGCGGCATCCTGTTCCTGCTGTTCCTTGACGGGCATGTGCCTCATCTTCACATCGGGTGCGATGAACCGGAAGGTCCGTCCTGCACGTTAAAAAAAAATACGATGCTTGTCCTTGCGGTGACCCTTCATAATATTCCGGAAGGAATGGCGGTTGGTGTCATGTTCGCGGGACTTCTTACGGCAAACAGCGGGATCACCTTAGCCGGTGCGTTTGCCCTGTCCGTCGGGATCGCGATCCAGAACTTCCCGGAGGGCGCGATCATTTCCCTGCCGCTCAAGGGTGAGGGAATGAGCAGCAACCGGGCATTTCTATATGGGACACTTTCAGGCGTGGTAGAGCCAGTGGCGGCAATCCTCACCGTTTTGATGTACAGGGTCCTAGCTCCGGTCCTGCCGTATCTTCTCGCCTTCGCTGCAGGTGCCATGATGTACGTGGTCGTGGAGGAGCTGATCCCGGAGACTGCGGAGGGAGAGCACTCGAATATCGGAACCATCGGGTTTGCGGTCGGGTTTGCATTGATGATGATGCTTGACGTGGCACTTGGATGATACAATAGGGACGATTGAGTGTTATCTGTCTGCCCGCTGTCCGGTGGAAAAAAGACAGAAAAACAAAAAGAAAAGTGGATATCCAGAGTCCATGATGTGACTCTGGGATATCCACTTTTTATTTCCGGCAATCAGATTTTTCAACACGGATCAATCAAATTGTCCAAATTGCATCTGTTATCGGGAATGTTTGCTTAATTAGAATCTCTTCCAGGTACCACGATAGAAAAGCAGCAGCAGCGGGAAGAGCTCCAGACGTCCGGCAAGCATATCAAAGGTCAGAACCAGCTTGGAGAAGTTGGAGAAGAGCCCGAAGTTCTGGGCCGGGCCTACAAGTTCCAATCCCGGTCCGATGTTGTTTAAGGTAGCCGCGACAGCGGTAAAGTTTGTCACAAGATCGTAGTTGTCGATGCCGATGAGCAGCACGGAGATCGCGAAGATCAGGATGTATGCCGCAATGAAGACATTTACGGAGCGGAGAACCACATGCTCCACCGCGCGTCCCTCAAAATGGATCTTGCGGACCTGATTCGGATGGAGACTCTGGGAGAGCTCCTTTGTCAGGGAGCGGAATAACAGCACGATACGGGACACCTTAATGCCGCCGCCGGTACTTCCCGCGCAGGCACCGATAAACATTAAGAGCACCAGGATCGTTTTCGGGATCGTTGGCCAGAGGTTAAAATCCACGGTGGCGAAGCCGGTGGTCGTGATGATGGAAGCAACCTGAAACGCGACATGGTGGAACGCGAGGAACAGGCTGTCGAAGAAATCCCGGACGAAAAACGTGATGACAAGGATCGACGCGGCAATGATCCCGAGGTACCATCGCGCCTCCTCGCAGCGCAGTGCTTCCTTCGGCTTTTTCATATAGAAGAGGAAGTACACGTTAAAGTTGATGCCAAAAAGGATCATAAACACGGTAACTACGCCCTGCAGGTAGGTGGAATAGCTTCCGAAGCTGTCATTCTTGATACCGAAACCTCCGGTTCCCGCGGTGCCGAAAACGGTACACAGGGAATCAAACACCGGCATCTGTCCCACAAGCAGGAGAACAAACTCCAGAACCGTCAGGAACAGATAGAGTCCATAGAGGATCTTTGCGGTGGACTGCACCTTCGGGACCAGCTTTGTGACAGAGGGGCCCGGGCTCTCTGCCTTCATGAGGTTCATATGATAGCCGCTTCCGGTAAGCGGAAGCAGGCAGAGAAGGAACACGAGAACTCCCATACCACCGATCCAGTGTGTAAAGCTCCTCCAGAACAGGATGCCGTGCTGAAGCGGTTCCACGGCGGGAAGAATACTGGCACCGGTCGTCGTAAATCCGGACACAGTCTCAAACAGGGCATCCACCGGATTTGTGATGGATCCGCTTAAGAGGAACGGGATGGAACCCATGATACTCATGACGATCCAGCTTAAGGCAACCGTCACGGAACCTTCCCTTGTGTAGAATACCTTGTTTTTCGGCTGCTTGCGGACAAGGATCACACCTGGGATCAGGCAGAGGACGATCGTGATGAAGAATGCCAGCGCGCAGCTTTCATGGTAGATCAGGGAGACTGCCAGGGATGGCACAAGAAGCGCTGCCTCCACGTCCAGAATCCAGCCGATAATATAAAAGATCATCGAATAATTCATGGAATCGCTCCTTTATGATTTTAAGATATCCCGGATATCACCGAGACCGCGGTTTGTGGTCACGAGAATCACGGTATCCCCGACCTTGATTATATTCTGACCGCGGGGGGTGAGGATCTGACCGTTGCGGTTGATGCAGCAGATCAGAAGGTTGTCCTTTAAGTTTAAGTCCATAAGCGGCACATTCGTGACAGCGGAATCCTCTTTGATGGAGAACTCCAGTGCTTCGGCACGGCCGTCCAGGATCTTATACAGCGTTTCCACGTTGCAGCCGATGGTGTTCTGGCGGGCACGGACGTACTGTAGGATATAATCTGCCGTCAGGTACTTCGGGTAGATGATGCTGTCGATACCGAAGCTGTCGATCACGTCGTCAAAGGCGATCTTATTGACCTTCGCGATGAGCTTTGCGTTGGAGTGGAGCTTTCCGTAGAGGGCGAGGAAGATATTCTCCTCGTCAAGTCCGGTGAGGGCCACAAGGGAATCAGCGTAGGTCAGGCCTTCTTCCAGAAGAAGATCCCGATCACTTCCGTCCCCGTTTATGATGTCAGCGCCGGGAATCACCTCGCTTAAGTAATCACAGCGCTCTTTCCGCTGCTCGATGATCCGGACACGGAACCCGATCTTTAAGAGGTCCTGGGCCAGGTAGTGGGCGATGGTGCCGCCGCCGATGATCAGGGAATTTTTTACGGATTTTGAGCGGAGACCGATCTTTTCAAAAAACTGGGCCGTATTTTCAAGAGATCCCACGATAGAGAGGATATCCGTATCCTGAAGGACAAAGCTTCCGTTCGGGATCACGACCTCGGATCCGCGCTCAACGGCACAGATCAGGACATCGCATTTTAACTGTCGCATGATATCCATGATAGTTTTTCCGCCAAACCCGATCTCCGGCTTTAAGCGGAAGCGGAGAAGCTCGACACGTCCCTTTGCGAAGGTGTCGATCTTGATGGCGGACGGGAATTTTAAGAGCTTTAAGATTTCTCTGGCCGCCGTCAGCTCCGGGTTGATGATCATGGAGAGTCCGAGCTTTTCCTGAATGAAGCGGATCTCCTTATTATAGAGCGGGTTTCTTACGCGGGCAATGGTGTCACAGTGGCCGGTCTTCTTCGCCATCAGGCAGCAGAGGAGGTTTAGTTCGTCCTCGCCTGTGACAGCGATAAAGAGGTCCGCGCTTTCAACTCCGGCCTCCTGCTGGATATTGAAGCTGGCGCCGTTTCCAACGATTCCCAGGGCATCAAACTGGTTGGAAAGATGTTCCACTTTCTGCGGATTCATATCGACCATAACGAGATCGTGGCCCTCGGCGCTTAAGCGCTCCGCAAGGCTCACGCCGACTTTTCCGCAGCCGACAATGATGATCTTCATATGTTTACCGGTCCTTTCAATTAATTACGCTTCCCAGCGTCCGGAAGCGCCGCACGGGAGTACAAGTTTGGAACTTGTAACCGGAAGTCCGATCTCCTCGGAGCTTACAGTTCCGCCGAACTGCGGAACAACGGCTGTTCCGAGCATATAAGTCAGAACGGCCGGGGCGAGACCGGTGGTGTAGGAGTTGATCAGGTAGAATAACGGCTTGTCGGAGAGGAGCTTTGCACACAGCTTTACTAACGGGTAGATTGCGTCCTCGATCTTCCAGATCTCGCCCTTCGGGCCTCTTCCATAGGAAGGCGGATCCATGATGATCGCGTCGTAGTGGTTTCCACGGCGGATCTCACGCTCTACGAATTTTACGCAGTCATCCACGATCCAGCGGATCGGTGCGTCCTCAAGGCCGCTGGACTTCGCGTTTTCCTTTGCCCAGGCGACCATGCCCTTGGAGGCGTCAACATGGGTCACGGAAGCTCCGGCTTTCGCAGCTGCCAGTGTTGCTCCGCCGGTGTAGGCGAAGAGGTTTAAGACTTTGACCGGGCGTCCCGCGTTTTTGATCTTTTCGCCAAACCAGTCCCAGTTTGCCGCCTGTTCCGGGAAAAGACCGGTATGCTTAAAGCTGAAGGGCTTTAACTGGAAGGTCAGGCCTTTGTAGTTGATGCTCCACTGCTCCGGGAGACTGAAGAATTCCCACTCGCCGCCGCCTTTTGAGCTTCTGTGGTAGTGGCCGTTCATCTTTCTCCACTGTGGTGCCTTTTTATCGGTATCCCAGATAACCTGGGGATCCGGACGGACCAGAATATATTTTCCCCAACGCTCCAGCTTTTCACCGCCGGAACAGTCGATGACTTCATAGTCCTTCCATCCATCTGCTATCCACATAATTGTATTCCATCTCTTTCTTTAGACTTTTTTGCGTAAAAACGGATCAGGGGCATAAAATGCCTATGATATATTAGTATAATAGATTCGGGGGATACTGTCAAATAGGAGTGGGGATGGAATGCGGGATGTTGGCGGAAATATGGGGAACATGAACGGAAAATGTGTCTTTCTGTGGCGGGAATGCGGCAGAACTGTGGTGGGGACTTAAGAGAATTGACAGGTATTTTCTGTTGAATAATCAGGGAGTTACTGGTAAAATAAAATCAGATGTATTGCGAAATGAAAAATACGGCCGGAAGGCAGAAATCCCATCGGCGAAGCTGATCCGGAATGGATGTTGGCGATAGTTATGCGCCTTTTGGGGTACAGGAAGGAGACGGAGCGAGTGAAGAAAAAAGGGTTAAGAATACTGGCAGCAGCGGCGGTCCTGACTTTCGGATGTCTGACGATGAACGCCTACGCAGCGGAAGGCTGGGCGCTTTCCAATAATATATGGACGTATCTTGATAAAAATGGAAACCGCGTGACGAATGAGTGGAAAAAGGGCGCGGACAATCTCTGGAGATATTTAAACAACAGCGGTGAAATGGCGGTCAACAGCTGGGCCGACAACGATTACTATGTGGATGCTAACGGAATCATGGTGGCGGATAAGTGGATGCAGATCGTGTCCCCGTACAGCAGAGACAGTCAGACCTACTGGTTTTACTTCGGTTCCAGCGGAAAAGTCACAAAGGACACCTGGAAGAAGATCGATGGAAAAAGTTATTACTTTGACGCTGACGGAATCATGCAGACCGGCTGGACCGAAGATGGGGATTACTATTTAAGCTCCAGCGGAGCGATGGTGACAGGATGGCGATATCTGGAGCCGAAGGACGAGGACAGCAGCCTTTACGGACCGGAAAGCGATGATGGAAAGTACTGGTTCTATTTTTCCGCAAGCGGAAAGAAGCAGAGCCCGTCGACCAGTGATGACGGCGGAGATTATAAGGTAACAAAGATCGATGGAAAATACTATTGTTTTGACGCAGACGGACGGATGCGCACCGGCTGGGTGTATTTAGACGGTGATCCGGAAAATTCGAGTAAGAATTCGATCGCGGACTGGAGATATTTCGCGGAGAGCGGGATCCAGAACGCTACGGTCGGCGCGGCGATCCCCGGCTGGCTTTCCTTAAACCCGCCGGAACAGCTTCAGGACAATGTGGATGAGCCGGTGGTATGGTATTATTTTGATAAAAACGGCGAGCCAAAGACCGGACCGGAAGACGGAAAAGCGTCCACGAGCGATTTTGTCCGCATCAATGGAAAGACGTATCTCTTCGACCAGAAAGGAAATCCGGTCAAAGGATTAAAGAAGGTACGGATCGGATCGACCAGCGAATATACGTCCTACTACTTTGATAAGTCATCCAGAACCTCAGTAAAAGGAAAAATGACCGTCGAGGAAGGCGATGGAAATAAGACCACGTTTTATTTCAATGAAGGGACCTATGCAGGCCGCGGAACAAACGGCGTGAAGAACGGATACCTTTATTATATGGGAAAACTTCAGCAGGCAGACAGCTCCAGCCGCTATGCGCTGATCAGCATTCCGAATGGAAACGGCAGTTATCAGACGTATGTGGTAAACAGCTCCGGACGTATCTCCAAGAATACGACGGTAAAGGACCGCGATGGAAACAAATATAAAGTGAATTCCAGCGGGATTCTGACGCATATCAATGACGAGGCAGCAAGCTCCACGGAAGATTACGGTGAGCCGACTGAGCCGGTATTTGAGAATGATTGATGTGGATCCAGGATAAATGATAAAGGATTTTTTGAAGGACCAGGGGCAGAGATGTTCCTGGTCTTTTCTTTTGCATTTCGTGCAGAATTTTGACATCTTGTGTCAAACCGATTGACACGCCTTGTTTTCTAATGATATTCTGGCGACAGAGACTTGAAGATAAGAGGGAGGCGGATCGCATGAGATATAATTTTAGAAGATGGATGGCAGGATTATTGACGGCAGTGATGGTGGGATCCACGATCATATCACCAGTGTATGCGGAATCAGCTATGATTCGACCGGATACTGATTTTGAAGTATATACGGCGAGTGATGCAGTGAAGGAGAAAGCGACACAGTCAGACACGGTGAGAAAACCGCAGAGGGCGAAAAAAGATGAATTATCGAAGCTTAAGGCATCGGACTCCAATGCGCTTCTCAGGACATTGAGTGTCGCAGAGGAGTATGATCTGAAGAATGGGGAAGTGATCATTGATAAGAACGGCGATTACACGATCAGCGGCACATATAAAAAGATGACTGGAACGGCCCATATAACGGATCATGTGATCACGGTGAAGAAGGATGTTTCTGCGACGATCACTTTAAAGGGTGTGTCAATTAAAACCGCAAATGGGGATACAGTTAAAATGTCCTGCATTGAACTTGAAAAGGGAGCGGATGTGACGCTGGTTCTCTCCGGAATGAACAACCTGTATACAGTCAGCAATTCCGGCGCGGCGATCCATGTGCCGAAAGGAAGCAGCCTGACGATCCGGGCAGGAACTGATAAGGATGTCCTGTATTCGGTTGCGCGCGCTTATGGAGCGGGAATCGGAGGAAACAGCGGAGAGGGACATGGCAAGATCACGATCGAAAGCGGAACGGTGGCAGCTTGTTCTGGAATGAGGCTGACAGATAAAGGACTGGAAAGGGGAACGGAATCGGACAGTGGAGCCGGAATCGGATCTGGTTCGGCAGGAATTGGCGGTGATATGATTACAATCGCTGGTGGATCTGTTTATGCAGCAGCATCCGTTGGAGCTGGAATCGGTGGTGGATATAAGGGAACATCGGGAACTGTTGTGATTTCCGGCGGAGATGTAGAGGCACGGGGCGGAGAGTATAACCGTAGCGTGAATGCTGTTGCAATCGGTCCAGAGATGGTCGATGGTAAGAATAATAGATTTACATTGAAAGCCAGTGAAAAAGAAAAAGCAACGGCAGAATTCCGTGGAGTTGATCAAACCAAAACATACACGGTCGATATTGGAAAGGAGCAGACCATCAACTATCCGGGAAGCCGTGTGGTGATCAAGTATGGAGAACAGACACGAAATGGGAAGCTTACCGTTACTCCGAAAGAAGGTGTTACCTATTCTGGAAGCGGAAGAGTTGAGATCGCCGGAACTGGTCCATATACAGTTACAATGGCAGATTCTGGGACAGCGACAAGGGAATTTATTAAGATCAAGAGCAGCTGTACCGTTACTTTGAAACAGCTCAATATTTATCCGAAGGCACAGAAGGTTCCTGCAATTGATATCGATGCAGGACTTGAAAAGGTGACCTTAAAGCTGGAAGGCAGTAATATTCTTAAGGGCGCTGAGCTTGCGGCGGCGATCGATAATCATGGGACTCCGTTGGAGATAACAGGAAGCGGAAGTCTGGATGCCACAGCCGGATCCGGGTCTGCGGCGATCGGCGGCAGCTGCTATGTAAATTCTGTGCCAGTAGGAAAAAATATTACGATCTCCGGCGGTGATCTGACCCTTCGGTCAAATGGAGATGGAACCTGTCTGGGAGCTGGTGCTGCCGGCAGCGCAAGTACAGGGAGTGCAGATAATCTGGTCATTTCCGGCGGAAATGTAAATCTGATCAAGAGCGGGGGCGGTTATTGTATTGGATCGACAGACCTTTCTCTTAGTTCGAAACCGAATATCCGGATCACAGGAGGAAATGTCACAGCGACGGTGTCCGGAGACACAGGAAAAATCTGTCAGAGTCCTATCACGATAGCGCCTGAAAATGAAAAAACAGCGACACTGTATACAGGAAACTCAGCTCCGGGAAGCGCGGCTCTCGGGCTGCGCGGGGAAGGAAAATATGAGCCCGCGTCAGAGACGTATATGCGTGTAAAGTTTGGAACACCGCATAATCTTACTGTTACGGGAGGAACGATCGTTTCAACAGAGTCCAAATTTGCGGAGGGTGAGAAAGTGCCGGTCAGTGCGAGTGCCGAGATCGCGGATGGAGACGGAGGAACCTTGTATTTTGCAGGATGGACGGTTAAAAAAGGAAGCGGAACGTTTGCTGATCCTCTGTCTTCCGGAACAACATTTACGATGTCCGATGTGGATACAGAGATCAAGGCGAACTATACAGGTGGATATTCTGTTACAGTTGCTGACGGAACCATCACCCCGGGACGGGAAAACTATGCGCCGGGCAGCACTGTCACGATCACAGCGAAAGATAAATCCTCGGAAAAATTATGTTTCGATCGCTGGGAGATCACGAACGGAAACGGAGAATTCTTAAACGGAACGGCCCGTCAGAAAACGGCACAGCTTAAAGTAAACAGCAGCCTGTCCGTAAAGGCGGTCTATGTTTCCGGGCACAGTCTCACGGTAAATAATGGAACTGGAAGCGGAGCTTATAGGACTGGAGATGTAATCGAGATCACGGCATTTCTACCGGCGGGATCAGAATTTTCGTCATGGACGCTGGATTCTGGCTCAGGAACCTTTGAAAACTTCTACAGCAGCACGACAAGATTTACGATCGGATCAGAAGATGCCGTGGTCACAGCCCAGTATAAGGGCGAAGGACTCACCGGTGACTTCATCGTGAGCGGCGGAATCCTGGGAACAGATTATAAATATGAGAACGAAACACTGACCATAACGGGCAGCGGAAGATACGAGATCTCCCTGAAAGAGGGCATTGAGACGACTGGAAATCAGATCACGGTTCAGGGAGGAACACCTGTAATTACGCTCCATAGCGTAAAAGTGAATGGAAACAAAGCGCTCAGGATCGAGAATAAAGCAAAGGTGACGTTGATTCTGGATGGGGAAAACTCCATGTGTTCCAAACAATCGAACTGTGTGTATGTGCAGGATAATTCTCATCTCACGATCACGAGCATTCAGGGCGATGGAAGCTCTGCGGGAACACTGCGTGCGGAATCTGGCGTGATCAATCATGCCGGAATCAGAGGCGGTTCCATTACTGTAAAAGGCGGAACAGTTATCGCTAAAGGTGAATATGGAGCGGCAGGAATCGGCGGAAACGCATGGGGAAAAATTGATAATTTCTCCATTTCGATCGAAGGAGGTACCGTGGAAGCTAGCGGCGGCTGGGGAGGTGCCGGCATCGGAAGCGCAAACCGGATAGGCGGAAATGTCAATATCAATATTTCCGGTGGAACCGTAAAGGCTGTCGGAGGCCAGGGCTCTGCCGGTATCGGAATCGGATATGAAAGCGGGGCGAAGAGCAGGATAACGATTACCGGAGGAAGGACAGAAGGAAAGGGAGGAGACAGGTACGCTGGAGAAAATACGACCAGCGGTGTCGGCACAGGATCAAAATATGATAATGTGGAGTTTGATATTAACGAGAGAGCGCTGATCATGCACGGACTGCGTTCTGCAAATGAGAAGGTTACAGCGGAGGAGATCAATCAGAAGACCACAAGAATGGGGCGCTGCGCGGTCATTTATTTTCCAACTGATGAGAGCGGAGAGGACGCTTCGATCTCACTGACACCGGAGACGGAGGTAATGTATCCTGGAAGTTCAAAACAGTTTACCGCAGCTGTTAAAGAAGCAAAGGATCCGACGGTGGACTGGCGGGTATCCGGAAATACCAGCAGCGATACAAAGATCAGCTCCCTGGGAATCCTGACGGTGGGTGCGGACGAGAAAGCGGAAGCACTCAGCGTGACAGCGAGCTTAAGGTCATATAATAAAACTGCATCCGCCGAGGTAACAGTGAATCAGATCCAGACAGGTCTTGCGGTTGGTTCAAAAGAAATTGAAATTGGAAATTCTGTTTTGGCTGTGATGACGGTTCCGAAAGGGATGAGTGGACAGATCCGGTTTTATGTAGATAAAGCCGCAGTGGGAAGTCCGATCACATCAACGGGAGGCGAAACATCGTTTACGATCGGAAAAGAACTTCTCCCACTGGGAACACATGAGATCTATGCGGAATATTACGGAAATGGATTCCGGGTCAAGAGTGGACAGATCTCAGTGACTGTAAAAAAACGTAATCCACAGATCGTAAGCTGGCCGGAAGCTAAAATGGAGATCCATTATGGTCAACAGGCATATTATGCCGGACTGCAGGGCGGAGAATATGGAGCTATACCTGGCGACTTTGCGTTTGATGTCGCATGGCCGGAGGTGGGAACAGACGAAGCTCTGTGCCACTTTACGCCAAGGCCAGAGTACCGCGATACGTATGAGACGATCTACCATAAAGTTAAGATTAAAGTTTTACCGGCAACTCCGAAAGTCGAGGAGAATCCTGCAGTAAATATTCAGTATGGACAGTCTCTGAAAGATGCGGTGATCTCTGGAGGAAAGGTGATCAATCCAAATTATGTATTAGGGCAGAAGCAGATGATCGTGGATGGAAAATGGAGCTTTAAGGATCCAGAGTCCGTACTTCATCCGGGGGGGGTATCCTGCACAGTAGTATTTACCCCGGAGGATACGAAAAACTACACGGGAGCGATTGAAAAAGAGGTTTCGGTTACTGTTTTGGCGTCAAAACCAGACCTCACTGTGGAGCTTGACCGGGAGACGCAGGTTGCAGGAAAGAAGATAACTGTTTCAGCAAAAGCGAAAAATGCGTTTTCTCCTGCACTTGAGGATGTACCGGAGATCCAGATTTCTTATCAGATCGGGAATGGAGCTGAGCAGACTGCTTCAGGAAATGAGATCCAGATCCCGATTGGGACCGCTGTCGGGACGCTTATCAAGATCACGGCGAAAACAGCTGCTGTTGATGGCAGATATATTGAAACTTCCGAGACAAGAACGGTGACAGTGGCAGATAAAACGATCGTGGATAAGCAGATATCTGTGACGGTACCTGATGTGGAATATGGCAGCTCACCGGTTCCGGAGGGAACATTTGCGGGAAATGTGGATGGAGATGAGTCCTGGGCTTACACGTACAGTGTGGATGGCGGAAATACATGGAGTACGGAAGCGCCGAAAACAGTGGGAAGTTACCTTGTAAAAGCTTTTTATGAGGATGACTCACAGAAAGGAGAGAATATTTCTTCCTGGAATATTATTCCCAAAACGGTGATTGTGGAGGGCGTTGTACTGGAGAAAAAAATCTATGACGGAAGAACTGACGTGAATGTGAGATCAGTAAGCTTTGGCGGTCTTGCAAACGGAGATACTCTGGAGTCAAAGGATTATTCTGCAGCAGCAAAATTTAAAGATGCAAATGCGGGAACAGATAAAAAAGCTTTTGTAGAGGTTTCCCTATCCGATACGGAAAATGCAAAGAATTACGTTCTGGATCAAGCAGGAAAGTTCATTCTTGATGGACAGAGCATCAAAAAAGCCGAAGCGCCCTCTGTTCCGGAGATCTCTGAGGCGTACAGCTATGGAATAAGCGGAGAGCAGGAGATCGTTCTTTCCGGATTCCCGGAAGACTGTGGAGAGATTTCCGACGGAAATGCCGATATCATATCGGATAAGTCCGGCATTCTGGAAGAGAAAATTGCCGTAGAGGGGACGCAGTTAAAATTCGCGCTGAAGAAGAATGACAGATCACAGATCGGCGCATCAGCAGTGATCCGGGTCAGTGGCATTCTTACGGAAAACTATAAGATACCGGATATTCAGGTCGTAATCTCTCTGAATGACAAGAATGAGCAACATCCGATTGCGGGAACGATTACGTTCCAGCTGAATGGTGATGAAAAAACATTCACAGCTGAGATCGGGGCTGTTGAGGGCGCAGAGTACAGTTTTGACGGTACCACCTGGTCAGACAACAACCGGAAAGATGACTGCCAGCCGGATACCCTGTATCACGGATGGATCCGTCTGAAGGAGACGGAGACAGAAAATGCGGGACCTGCGGCGAAGGTTTCCGGAAGAACTCCGAAACTGGCAGAAAAGCCTCCTGTGGTCGGACCGGAGAAGCCCGGAGATGGCGGGAATACCGGAGGAGACAATGGCACAAAGCCCGGAGATGGCGGAAATGCTGGAGAAGATAACGGCACAAAGCCTGGAGATGGTGGAAATTCCGAAGAAAACAATGGCTCAAGACCAGGAAGTGGAACTGGTTCATCCAGTTCAGACTCTTCCAAACCGGAGATCAGTGAAAGAAAGCCGGATATCAGCCGTGACAGTAAAAAGGGATATATTGATCCTGTAAAGGGAATTATCCCGGGCGCTGCGAACAAAGCGGTAAACGATGGACACAGCCATTGGATGAAGGATAAGAATGGCTGGTGGCTGAGATACAGCGATGGCAGTTATGCGGCAGGAAAGATGATCGTGGGAGAGCACGATAATATGCAGACGGTTGAGCATCAGTGGGAACTGATCAACGGAAGCTGGTATGCATTTGATGATCAGGGATATCTGCGTGTTGGACTTGTCTATGATGCCGGTTATAGGGGCTGGTTCTATATGGACGAAAATTCCGGAATGCAGACTGGCTGGGTACTCATCAATGAAAGATGGTATTTCTTCAATCCGGTTTCTGATGGAACAAGAGGAATGATGTTTATCGGAAGAAAAACGCCGGATGAGTATTTTGTGACGGAAGATGGCAGCTGGGACGGAAAGACAAAATAATAAATAAGAGAACAGCCAGGTGAAGTGAGAAAACTCCCTCTTTGCAGTTTATGGGATAAACGCGCAGAGAGGGAGTTTTTATCATTTATGAACCTAAAAATTCAGAGAAATAATCAATGAAAGGCAGTCTCATTAAACTTCTTTACCATTGATCAAAACGTGCTGGATCACACCTGTCACATCAAACGGACAGCCGTCAACAATGACAACATCGGCGTCTTTTCCTTCTTCCAGAGAACCGACGCGGTCAGCGATGCCGATATGCTCGGCCGGGTTGATGGTTACGGCGCGGAGTGCCTCATACTCGTCCATACCGGCTTTGATAGCGAGCCCTGCGCAGAGCGGCAGGTAGTGGAGCGGAGTTACCGGCGCATCTGTGATGATGGAAACATGACATCCGGCTTTCGCGAGAATGCCAGGTGTCTCCCAGGTCTTATTCTGGAGCTCAAATTTGGAGGCATGTCCGAAGGTCGGACCTACCGCGAGCGGGAGATTTTCCTTAGCGAGTTCATCTACGATCATATGGCCCTCTGTCACGTGCTCCAGAGTCAGGCCGACACCGAATTCTTTCGCGATACGGATCGCAGTGAAGATATCGTTTGCCTGATGGGCATGAGCTTTTAACGGGATCTCATGGTTTAATACCGGAATCAGAGCTTCGGACTTCTGGTCGTAAGCCGGAAGCTTGGAAGCGTCATCACCGGCCGCCTCGATCTTTGCCTTGTAAACCTTCGCTTTATTTAAAGCCTCGCGGATCTTTGCGGCATTTGTCATACGGCTGGAGATTCCCTGTTTCTGGTAGCAGCGTTTCGGGTTTTCACCGAAAGCGCATTTCATAGCGATCGGGAATTTTACGATCATATTGTCAACACGGGTTCCAACCGGTTTGATAGCAGCGAAGGTTCCGCCAATGGAGTTGGAGCTGCCTGGACCGGTTGCGAAGCAGGTAACGCCGGCTTTCGCTGCCATCTTCATACACGGGTCAAACGGGTTGATTCCGTCAATCGCCTGTACCTGTGGAGTTACCGGGTCGTTCAGTTCGTTGTAGTCATGTCCCTCGTAGCCGATCCCGTAGCCGTCAAGACCGATATGGCAGTGGGCCTCAACAAATCCCGGATAAACCTGAAGTCCGGTAGCGTCGATAACCTCAGCGCCGTCAGCAGAGAGACCTTTTCCGATCTTCACGATCTTTCCGCCGTCGATCAGGATGTCAGCGATAAAAGTTTCCTTTGATACCGCTGTGTGAAGTGTTCCGTTCTTGATACAAATCATGGGAATTCCTCCTCTTTTCAAATCATAACTCCATCATACATGAATTGCGAGAATATTTCAAGGATTCTTTCTGTACAGTAGTTAAAAAAAGGTTACGATTCACGCTTTGCGCAAACAGTAACAAAAAAAGGAACTATATCATCTAAAAAGATGAAAAGTTCCTTATATTTGAGTTATGAAACTACATTCACCGGTTTCCCTTCAAGGAATCCCTTTACATTTCCGGCAAGGATGGAAACGAGGCGCTGTCTTGTCTCAAGTCCCTTCCAGCCCATATGCGGGGTGAGGATCACGTTGTCAAGGGTGTAGAGCGGGTTGTCGGCTTTCGGCGGCTCAGTTTCCTGAACGTCGAGGCCTGCGCCTGCGATCTGGTGCTTTTCAAGCGCTTCGATCAGAGCCGGCTCATCGATGAGAGCACCGCGGGAGGTGTTGATCAGGAAGGCGGTCGGCTTCATCAGCGCAAGAGTCTCTTTATTGATCATATGCTTTGTCTGTGGAGTTAACGGGCAGTGCAGGGAAACATAGTCACTGTTCTTTAAGACTGTCTCAAGATCCACATAGCGGATGCCGTCCTCGTCGGCTCTCGGTGTTCTTGTATACACGAGAATGTTCATATCAAGAGCTTTTGCAATCTTCATTACAGTCTTTCCGATATGTCCGGCACCGATGATTCCTAAAGTCTTTCCGTTTACCTCAACGTGCGGAACCTGGAGATTTTTCGTAAAGTTATCATGGTTTCCGTTTGCCAGCATTTTCATCTGGACCTGCATGGTGGAGCTTAAATTTAAGATCATCATGACCGCTGTGTGGGCTACGCGCTCGGAGCTGTATGCCGGGATATTGCAGACGGTGATCCCCTTCTCCCTTGCGGCATCAAGATCCAGATTGTTGTATCCGGTACCGGCCTCACAGATCAGCTTTACGGAAGCTGGAAATTTGCGGATCAGGTCACCGTTTACCGGCATCTCCTTTGTGACGATAATATCAGCTCCCTCAATGCGCTCTAAGAGCTGTTCCGGTGTGGTATCATCGTAGACGGTCACGTCGGAAGAGAGAACAGAAAAGTCGAGATTTCCGTCAAAGTTCATTTTTTTTGCGTTTAATACAACGGTCTTGTCGCTCATGGGTAAATCCTCCTGAGAATAGTAATAGTTCGTGATTAGCGGACATGTTTATTATAGCGCTCTTGAAACAAAGTAACAATAGAGATTTTGACCATCGTTTTAGTATTGTCGTGGCCTGATGGGGATTCCGACGGCTTTATCCGTCTGAAACTTGTGTGCTCAAGAGCGATACTTCCAGAAGAACTTAAACGGGCCTGTGAGACAGTGAGTGGGAAATATGCCACTGCCTAAGTGCTGGAAATTGGCGGGAAGCTACTTGCGTTGTCCTAATTTCGGAAGTATACTTATGCCATAATATTTGAAATGGATGGAATCATATGCTTGGATTAAAACCGGTAAAACTGATGCCTGCGAGGGAGCGGGTTGCTTCGGCGCTCAGAAAGGCAATTATATCGAGACAGATTAAGGAAGGCGAGACGCTGGCGCTCGAGGCGACGGCTCAGGAACTTGGGGTGTCGATCACTCCGGTGCGGGAGGCGTTTCAGATCCTCGCGAGGGATGGGCTTTTAGAGCTGAAACAGAATAAAGGAGCCACCGTTTTAGGGGTTACGGAAAAGACGCTGCGGGATCACTATCAGATCCGGGCAGTGCTTGAAGGGTACGCCTGTGTGCTCTGCGTGGAAACCGGGGCAGATCTCTCTGCCCTGCAAAACTGTCTGAAGGCATCGCAGGAGATGCTCGCTTCCGGAGACAGCAGCAGATATTCGGATATGAACCAGTCGTTCCATTACGAGATCTGGAATGCGTCGGGGAATGAGAAGCTTGTGACAATGCTCTCAGAACTCTGGAATGGACTTTCCATGGGAGTCCAGACGACGGAGAGGGAGTACGCGAAGAAATCGTTTGCGGAACATAAGGAAATTTATGAGGCGATTGCGGCGAAGGACGCGGAGACCGCGAGAGCGCAGATGGAGAAACATATCAGGAGAAGCCTAGAGGATATGCTGACACGGTACAGAGAATAAATACAATTTATCTATAATGCACAAAAACATAAGCTACAAATTAGACAGTATGATGAAAAAGTAAAATTGGTATTGACTTTTTCATCATACTGTTTTATTTTAAATGCATAAATTGTATACATGATAAAAAATAAAATATCAAATACAAGAAATCAACATGCAGACGAAAAGCAAATGGCTGCCGGAAGTCAAAATTAAAGCACGGACAGTCAAAAATTTTAAGGAGGTTATATGATGAACAGAGAGGAGCAGGTGGAGAAACTTACCACATATATCGCCCATTTTACGGACTATATCGGAAAGCATCTCCCGGACGATGTAAAGGCAAAAATTTCAGAATTAGCAGAGGCGGAGACAAACCCGCTTGCAAAGTCCATCTATGAGACAATGAACTTAAACCAGAGATTAGCCTCTGAGTTAAACAGACCGAGCTGCCAGGATACCGGTGTGATCCAGTTCTGGGTAAAATGCGGAACAAAGTTCCCGCTGATCGATGATCTGGAAGTTCTTTTAAAGGAAGCGGTTGTCCGTGCGACTGTGGATGCCCCGCTCCGCCACAACAGTGTCGAGACTTTTGATGAGTACAACACCGGAAAGAACGTCGGAAAAGGAACACCGACCGTATTCTGGGATATCGTCCCGAACAGCGACCAGTGTGAGATCTATGTCTACATGGCAGGCGGCGGATGCACACTTCCTGGAAAGGCGATGGTTTTAATGCCAGGTGCCGGATATGAGGGCGTCGCGAAATTCGTCCTTGACGTTATGACAAGCTATGGCTTAAACGTATGTCCTCCGCTTCTTGTTGGCGTCGGCGTCGCAACATCTGTCGAGACCGCAGCACTTCTTTCCAAGAAAGCACTGATGCGTCCGATCGGAAGCCACAATGAGAATGAGCGCGCCGCAAAGATGGAAGCACTTCTTGAAAAAGGTATCAATGATATCGGTCTCGGACCGCAGGGAATGGGCGGAAAAGCATCTGTTATGGGTGTTAATATCGAGAATACCGCAAGACATCCATCTGCCATCGGTGTAGCAGTAAATGTTGGATGCTGGTCCCACCGCCGCGGACACATTATCTTTGATAAAGACTTAAATTACACGATCACAACACATTCGGAGGTGACTTTATAATGGTTGAGGTAAAGAACGGAAAAAAAATTCTGACAACACCGATCAGCGCTGAGGATCTGGAAGGAATCCATGTCGGTGATATCGTATATTTAAACGGAAGCATGACGACCTGTCGTGATGTGGCACACCGCCGTCTCGTGGAAGAGCACAGGGAACTCCCGGTCGATGTAAAGGATGCAGCGATCTTCCATGCCGGACCGATCATCCGGCCGCTTGAAAATGACCAGTTTGAGATGGTTTCCATCGGACCGACGACAAGTATGAGAATGGAAAAGTTTGAAAAAGAGTTTGTGGAACAGACCGGGGTCCGCGTGATCATCGGAAAAGGCGGAATGGGACCGAATACGGAATGTGCATGTAAGAATTTCAAAGCGATCCACTGTGTATTCCCGGCCGGATGCGCGGTTGTGGCTGCGACTCATGTAGAGAGGATCGTGGAGGCACAGTGGAGGGATCTCGGAATGCCGGAAACGCTGTGGCACTGTGAGGTAAACGAACTGGGACCGCTCATCGTTTCGATCGATCCGGACGGAAGAAATCTCTTCGAGGAAAATAAGGTTACATTTAATGAGAAAAAAGACAAGGCGTTAGAGGAAATCTATCCGCAGGTAAGTTTCATCAAATAACTGGAAGAAAGCAGCAGATCAAAGAGATGCTTCCATAGATCGCTACAGGTTCAGATAATACGGGGGAGTACAAGATGGATAACAAACTGGTCATCTGTATGGTCATTTTTGCTCTGACACTTTTGAGCTATATCATCAACAAGATCCCGATGTGGGTCACGGCACTTTTATCACTCAGCGCACTTTACATTACCGGGTGTGTGGATGCGAACGGAGCACTTGGGGGATTCGCAAATGTCAACACGATCCTGATGGGAGCCTGTTTCATGGTGGCGTCGGGATTCCGCCGCACATCTCTTGTAAAACTGATGTGTGACTGGCTCCTGAAGCTGACAAATGGTTCTTTTATGAAGGTATATTTCGGATATCTCCTGCTGGGAGTGCTCCTGACAAACTTTATGAACAGCCCGATGGTGGTCTACGCGATCATTGGTCCGCTCCTCTGCGCATTATGTGACAGGACGGGATACAGCCGTTCAAAATACATTTTCCCGCTGATGGTGATCGTGGTTGCCTGCTGTTTTGCACTTCCGCTTCCGACTTCGATCCAGAAAGCGGGAGAGTTTAACGGATATCTCGAGACATATCAGTTCACCGGGCTGGAATTTACCCCGATCAGCTTTTTCTTCGCGAGATTCCCGGTGATCATCCTCTGCCTGATCTGGGCGATGACGATCGGACCGAAGATGTGTCCGCAGCAGGCGGTCTCCGATCTGGCCGAGATCGAGGAGCAGAAAGATATCTCCAGCAAATTATCGCCGACCGTTGACAGGATCGGAATCGTGATCTTCATCGTCACCATGCTCGGTCTGATCTTCTCCACACAGCTTCACATTGCGTCCTGGTGGATCGCACTCGCGGGAAGCATCCTCATGGCAATGTTCGGAGTTGTAGATCAGAAAAAAGCACTGTCAGAGATCCCGTGGGAAATGCTGATCCTCTACGCAGGAGCGCTCGCCCTGGGAAATGGTCTTGTGAACACCGGAGCAGGCGAGGCGATCGGGGGATGGCTTGCTGCAGCAGTCGGAGGAACCCACAACAATTACCTTCTCGGAGCACTGTTCTTTGTAATTCCGTTCCTGATGACCCAGTTTATGTTAAACCGTTCTGTCCAGGCAGTATTTATCCCGATCTGTCTTCTGACCTGCCAGTCCCTGGGGGCTGCGCCGATGGGACTCGTCATGTGCGTGGCATCCGCTTGTCAGACTGCTTTCATGACTCCGATGGCGACTCCGGCTGTTGCCATGTGCATGGGAGAAGGCGGATATGACCTGAAGGCACTCTTTAAGAGCGGCTGGCTGATCTGTATTTTGCTCGCAGTCGTGAACATTTTCTACACAATGACGGTATATCCGGCGTTCTAAGTCTGTCAGGAGGAAAAACAATGAAGATCACAGATGTGAAACTGATTTTTGCGAAGCATTATCTTTTCGTCCAGGTTTACACGGATGAAGGGATCGTCGGGCTCGGTGAGGCGGGCAACTGGGGTTACCTGATGGCGACAGCTGCGGCGATCGAAAAGTTCAAAGAATATTTAATAGGAAAAGATCCATTCCGGATCGAAGATTTCAATCAGAATTTTTACCGGTCTGTTTATTTCCGGGGATCTGTCGTGATGAGTGCGATCTCAGCGATCGATATCGCGCTGTGGGATATCAAAGGAAAGGCACTCGGCGTTCCGGTCTATGAGCTGCTTGGCGGTCTCACAAGAGACAAGGTCCGCGTCTATGCATCCCCGATGGTGCGGGACAAAGATCCGAAGGAGCTTGCAAAGTGGTATATCGACCTGAAAAAACAGGGATTTACAGCTGCGAAGATCTTTGTAAACGGAAACGACAAGTCATTAAGAGACGGTCATGATGAGTATTTCTCCGGCCGGATCGGGATGGAGCTTGAAAAAGTAAAGATCTGCAGGGAAGCAGTGGGATATGATTTCGACTTTATCCTGGAAGCACACCGCGGAATGACACTTCCGGAGGCAGTTGCATTCGGACGCGCTGTGGAGCCGTACCGCCCGATGGTATTGGAGGATCCGGTGACGCCGGATAATTACGATACAATGGCAGAAGTCGCAGCGAAGATCGGTGTGCCGATCGCAACAGGGGAACGCTTCACGAGTCTCAGGGAATTTGAGGTCCTGATGAGCCGCCATGCAGCACAGTATGTCCGACCGGATGTATGCGCGATCGGCGGGATCACCACTGCAAAGAAGGTGGCGGCGATCGCGGAGGCGCATGATGTTCTCGTGATCCCGCACAATCCGCTGGGACCGGTATCCACGGCAGCCTGCCTGCAGATCTGCGCGAGCATCCCAAACCTTGGGATCCAGGAACTTCCGGGATTCTGCCTAAACGGACAGGAAGACGCGATGGTGAAAGAACCGTTAAAATTCAGGGACGGTTACATGGAAATTCCGTCCGGACCTGGAATCGGTGTGGAACTCGCGGAAAATGCGTCAGAGCTCTATCCGCTTCATGAGCGCGGAAGCAATGCCGCAAAACGGTATTTTGACGGATCCGTCAAAGACATGTAAGATTCAAAACAGCCCTCCCATTATACATTTTCATATACCCCTTATTATAGAAAAAAGCTGCCCGCAATGGACAGCTTTTTTCTGTGTGATGGGTTTCTATATAAAATAAGGATTGTTGAGGGCGTTTTTACTGTGCTTTCCGCTGCATTTTTGCAACGAGGGCGCTGGTCCTCTGACGGTAGTCGTCGAGTTCGGTGACGATTCCCATGAAAGAGGAGATGAGATCTAAGGAGGCGCGCAGAGAACTCTGCTCACCCTGTACGACTGCGCGTTTTGTGAGGCGCATAGCCTGCTGCGGCGCTGCCAGAAGTTTTTCCATATACTGATCCACAAACGCGTCAAGCTCTGCATCCGGGACACAGTGGGTAACGAGTCCCATATCCGCGGCTTCTTTTCCCTTTAATGTGCGGGCTGTCCAGAACAGGTCTAAAGCTTTGTCCCGGCCGACGAGACGGGGCAGGAAATATGCTCCGCCGTCACCAGGTACAATTCCGGCATTAAAATAGCTTTCCGACATGGAAGCACTCTCCCCGGCGATCCGCACATCGCACATGAGAGCCATGTCAAGACCGGCACCGACTGCGGCACCATGGATCTTGGCAACCACCGGTTTATCGATTTCTTCTAAAAGAAGCGGAATTCTTTGGATTCCCTTCCAGAGTGAATTCTTTCTTGCGAGGGCTGTGGAGGAGATATCTTCATGACTTTCGAAGAATCCGTCACCGGCTGCCATTGCCTTGACGTCACCGCCTGCGCAGAACGCTTTTCCGTTTCCGGAAAGCAGAAGTGCATATACATCATCGTTGTCACGGACATCTTCCAACGCTTCTGTCCAGAGACGGATCATCTCCTCGCTGAAACAGTTGAGCTGCTTCGGACGGTTTAATGTAATGTGTGCCAGGTGGTCATGTACTTCGTAGATCAAGTCTGCCATAGGATATCTCCTCCCTATTTACTCTCTTTATATACCATATTGTGGAACTGATTTCATTATATGGAATTTTGTACAGAATGTCAAGCCCTTGAAACTGGTTTTAACGTAAAATTTGCAAAAAAATATTGTCCAGAATCGAAAAATCCTGGACAATATCACAAAGCGAAAAAGTATTGCATTCTATATCACAATATGAAATTCTGTTACAGATGTAATGATTTAACCATCTGCACACTTGATTTACAGAGAGAGCAGCATCCACCCCGCCGCGCACATAATTATGAGAAATATGAGATTGTAAAGGGTGAATACCATCATGTACGTTCCGGACTTTGATTCCGGAATCTCAGCGTAGGCCCGGTAGGAGATCACGCTTGCCATGGATGCGATCAGGGTCCCAAGACCGCCGACATTCACACCAAAAAGCAGAGGACGCACTGCACCGGTAAAGCCGGAGAGCAGGATTGCCGCGGGGACATTGCTGATGCACTGGCTTAAGAGAACACCTGCCGGAAATTCATGACCGGAGATCAGCTTCGTGAGGAGTCCGGAGATCGCAGGGATCCGTTCCATATTGCCGATAAAGATAAAGAAGCAGACGAATGTCAGGAGCAGAAAGTAGTCGACCCGGATAAACAGCGAGCGGTCCTTTATGAGAACAGCAGCCAGGATGATGAAAAACATGACCGGCCAGGAATAGATCCGAACGACGCATCCCAGACAGACGAGAAAAAGTGCCAGATAGAAGATCAGAGAAGTCTTCGTGGGACAGCCGTCCTGGTGAAGGGAGGTCCGGCTGAGGGTGATGGCTTTATTTTTCAGCAGAAAAACGGCAGCTGTGAGCAGCAGGGCAGAGAGTATCGTTAACGGCAGCATGTATCCCACAAGCTCACCGGCAGAGAGGCCAAAGGAAGAGTAGAGATACAGGTTCTGTGGATTCCCGATGGGTGTTGCCATACTGCCGAGGTTCGCGGCGATAGTCTGCAGGACGATCACAGGGATCATGAGTTCCGGAAGTCCAGCCATATTGAGGATCAGGATGGAAAACGGGACAAATGTGATCAGGGACACGTCGTTCGTGATCAGCATGCTGGAGAAAAAGCAGAGTGCTGTCAGGGTGAAGGCAAGCTGGCGAGTGGAATGCATTCCGGCGAGCAGGGATGATCCGAGATAACGGAACAGACCGATCTCCTTCAGCCCGGCGACCACCGTCATCAGGGAGAAGAGGAGTGCCAGAGTGCGGAAGTCAATGTAAGACAGATACTCCGGTGACGGAGCGACAAAAAACATGGAGAGGACCGCCAGAACCGCTGCCGCGGAAAGGACTGGTTCTTTTTTTATGAATGACATGGATCGATTACCTTCCTTATATAAGTATCATGCATGCGGCAGAAGACAGAAAAAACTGTATACAAAGTGCCGCTCTGCAATTCAAGTCGAACCTCCGAGAGACTTGGTGCGTGATTCTGGTCAGCGAAGCTGACAAATCCTATCAGAGTCACTGCCTATCCTGCGGGATGGGAACAACTGCAAAACTTCTGTAATTATTATAAACAGTGGCTTTACGAATGTAAAGAAGAAGAGTATACTGTATATGTTTGGTCATTGCACACAGGTAGGAATTTTCTGACCTGAAAATTCCGTAAAATACAGTGGTGGCAGTGGATTTTGCCGATTTGGAATGCGAAGCATCGGCAAAATCAGTTACTGTTTGGGCTTCTTTCATGCCCGTATAGACAATGATGTCAGAATAATGGAAAGCGGCAGCTCTGGATGAAAATTCCTGGGTGCCGCTAATTTACGCGGAATGGCAGCGCATAAACAGGACAGGATGTCTGCTGTTTCTGTTTGAGGGAGGAATATTATGGGGAACAACAAGTTTTCAATCGCCAGTGTTGGAAACCGGCGGGCATTCCGGGATGGAGCCCGGGACGGGGTGCCGATTGCGCTCGGGTATTTTGCGGTATCTTTTTCACTGGGAATCGTGGCGCGGAATGTCGGGATGACACCGATTCAGGGAATGATCACAAGCGCACTCTGCAACGCGTCCGCAGGGGAATACGCGGGCTTTACGATGATCGCTGCGGGGGCTGCGTATATCGAGATGGCGATCGTGACACTGATCGCGAATGCGAGATATTTACTGATGAGCTGTGCCATGAGCCAGAGAATGGATCCGGATATGCCGTTTTTCCACAGGCTTCTCATGGCTTTTGATATTACCGATGAGCTGTTTGGAATTACGATCGCAAGACCGGGCTACTTAAATCCATGGTATATGTACGGGGCAATCGCATTAGCGCTTCCCGGCTGGGCTGTCGGAACAGCCCTCGGTGCGCTTGCGGGAAATCTGATGCCGTGGCGTCTTGTGAGCGCATTCAGTGTTGCACTCTATGGAATGTTCCTCGCGATCATCATTCCGCCGGCGAGAAAGAGCCGGATCCTTGCAGGACTCATCGCGATCAGCTTTGCGGCGAGTTATCTTGCGGAGAATCTTCCGGTGATCTCATCGATCTCCAGCGGTACGAGAACGATCATCCTGACTGTTGTGCTCTCATCCGCAGCAGCGATTCTCTTCCCGCATCCGGCAGAGGACAGTGAGATCGAGGTTCAAGAAGAAAACCAGGAAGGAAAAAATAATTCTTCTGCAGGTGCAGCAAAACAGGGAGCTTAACTGTATATATAGTAGAAAGCAGTTCTACTTGTAAGAAAAAGAAGTATTTACGAAAACTGTATCGTTAAATTAAGAGGAAATACATAAAAAACATGGAAAAGAATATTTATCTCTATATTGCGGTGATGGCGGGCGTTTCATATCTGATCCGTGTCCTGCCGCTCACATTGATCCGGAAACCGATTAAAAATCAGTTTATCCAGTCATTCTTATATTACGTCCCATATGTGACGTTAGCTGTTATGACGTTCCCGGCGATCCTCTCCGCCACAAACAGTACGGTGTCGGCGGCGCTGGCGCTGGTCATCGGAATCATCGCGGCGTGGTGCGGAAGAAGTCTCCTGTCCGTTGCGGTGATCTGCTGCGCGATGGTATTCATTACGGAATTTTTCTTAGTGTAGTAAAAATACATAAAACACATATATTTAATAAAACAAAAGCAGTTTCGGTACCTGATCATCCATCAAAGAACCGTGCTGCTTTTTTTTGGAATGCCATTTACGGCATTCTTGCAGGGCGTGAAAACCCGCGAAAAAAGCAGTACATGGCGCAGAATAACGGAATGCGGCGATCTGCCAGGCCAATGCTTTAACGTTGTAAAATAAATGAGATAAAATCCCATTGTCTGAAATTTCACAATACGAAACATATTCCATTTTAGCAAAAATGCTGATTTTCTAAGCGGAAATTTGGCAATTATTTGGAAGAATCGTACTTGTATTTGTGCGGGAAAGTTGTTATAATCAGTAGCCGTGTTGAGCGAAAAAAAGAGTAATGGCTCATAAAAGCTGATTACATGGAGGTTTACCCATGAAGAAATTATTTGCATTCTGCGCAGGACTTCTGGCGGTCTTAAACCAGACTGCAGTTACAGCGCTTGCGGCAGAACCAGAGGCTGCCGGGGCGGCAGCACAGACGCCGTTATGGCTTTGTATTCCATTTGCAGGACTCCTGCTCTGCATTGCGGTCTTTCCGCTTGTGAAAGCAGAGTGGTGGGAGGCGCACCAGCCGCACGCGGTCGTGTTCTGGTCCCTGCTGTTCCTGATCCCGTTCGCCATGAAGTACGGTGTGCCGAAGGCGGCGGAGACGACACTGGAATGTATCATAAACGACTACCTGACATTCATCGTCCTTCTTTTCGGATTGTTCTGTGTGTCCGGTAATATTACCCTGTCCGGTGATCTCGCTGGTTCCCCGAGGATCAATGTGGGACTTCTGGCACTCGGAACCCTGTTATCCAGCTGGATCGGAACCACCGGAGCCAGTATGTTAATGATCCGTCCGATCATCAAGATGAACGCGTGGAGAAAGAGAAGACGCCACATCGTGATCTTCTTTATCTTTATGGTGTCAAATATGGGCGGCTGCCTGACTCCGATCGGAGATCCGCCTCTGCTCATGGGATTCATGCGGGGTGTCCCGTTTTTCTGGAGCTTAAAGCTTTTACCGATCCTGATCTTCAATATGATCATCTTGCTGTTCATCTTCTATCATTTTGATATGAAGGCATACAGAAAAGATATCGCGGCAGGCTTAAAACCGGATATCAGCAAACCTGGTACCGAGGTTAAGATCCGCGGCGGACATAACCTGATTTTCATTGTTATGATCGTAATCGCCGTAATCTTAAGCGGAACACTTCCGTCCATGCCGATGTTCCAGGATGCGGCGGGAAATGTCCTTGGAATCCACATTTTCGGTGAAGTGACACTGACTTATCCGGCAATCATCGAGTGCGTGATCATCCTGTTATCCGCATTCCTGTCCTTTAAGACGACGAATGTTTCCATCCGCCGTGAGAACCACTTTACCTGGGGAGCGATCCATGAGGTTGCTGTTCTGTTCGTTGGTATCTTTATCACGATGCAGCCGGCTCTTATGATCTTAAAAGCAAACGGTGCGGAGCTCGGAATCACGAAAACGTTTGAAATGTTCTGGGCAACCGGTCTGTTATCGAGCTTCCTCGACAATACACCGACTTACCTGGTATTCCTCACGACAGCCGGTGCTCTGGGACTTACACAGGGTATGGTGACGGCCCTCGGAACCGTTCCGGTCAAGATGCTGGAAGCGATCTCCTGCGGTGCCGTATTTATGGGCGCGAATACATATATCGGCAACGCGCCGAACTTTATGGTCAAATCCATTGCGGATGAGAACGGTATCCGGATGCCTTCGTTCTTCGGATATCTGATCTGGTCCTTTGGAATTCTTGTTCCGGTATTCATTGTGGATACTCTGGTATTCTTTTTATAGGAAGGGGGAGGAAATATGGCTGCAACGAAAGAAGAAATCAAAGAACTGGCAGAACATATATACGATCTGGACGCGGAGGTCTATGTCCACCTTGGCTCCTCCCTGGGACGTGTATTCAACCGTGACAGAGAGCGCTGTGTAAACGAACTCACCGAGCTTCTTACAACAAGACCGCAGGGACATTTGGTCCGCAGCGAGCTTGGACTGATCGCGAACATGGCCCGCACCATCGAGGATAAAGAAGAACGTGCGATGTGTATGACCGAGTACAACCGCATCCTCAATGAGGTCATGAGTCTTCCGACAAGCTTCGCCAGCGGCGATGTGATCGACCCGATCCTCGCGAAGTTAAACAGCTTCAACGTAGCGAACCGTTTCTCCAACGACGACCACCTGATCATCTGCATCAGCTGGACATACGGAAGCGGTGGAATCGATGTCGGCTTCAAACTTGCGGATAAGCTTCATATTAACTATTACGATGCCGATATTTTCGAGGCAGTATTAAAACGCCTCGACGCGGAGAAGGATAAGACGATCCGTGACGCGGCGGGATATGCCCACGTCTCTGAGGAACTGCAGCAGAGCCCGGCGAGCGAGTTTGAGGCAGTGACCCATATGTCCCTGAAGGATCATATCAAATATTTCAGCCGTTACCACGGCCTGAACCGTCAGGATGCCGTCTTCTTCAACCAGAGCGACCTGATCTGTGATATGGCGAAAAAGGAAGACTTTATTATCATGGGCCGCTGTGCCGATGCGATCTTAACGAACAACGGCATTCCGCATATCAGTATCTATATCACTGCACCGATCGAACAGAGGATCCACCGAGCGATCGAGGTAAACTCCGGATTAGACCGGAAAAAAGCGCGCCATTTACTGAAAAAACTTGACAAAAAACACGCGCATTATTACAATTTCTATACTGGAAGAAGCTGGGGAAACGCGAACAACTACGATCTCTGTATCAACAGCGCAAGCTATGGAATCGACGGTACCGTTGATTTCATTCTGCGAATGATCGGGCGTGACCATGAAAAAAAGAACGATAAGAAATCAGAATAGTGACCTGAACAAAACACCGCCGGTGAATCGACCGGAGGCGGAAAATACAGGTTCCATGCCTGGCTTTCACAGAGCCAGGCATATTCTTTTTACGCGAACAACGAGCCAAAGTCCGCGCTTACGCGAGAACTTGGCGACTGTCGCCTGCAGAAATTTCCCACTGTATGCGTAGGCATGATCTGGCGGAAATAGTATCAGATAAAACCGGAAATGTAACTATGATTAAGAGGAAAGGACCAACAACCATGCAGCTTGATATGACAAAGGGAAGACCATTGCCGGTGATCCTGCGGTTTACGATCCCGCTGGTCATCGGAAATGTTTTCCAGCAGCTTTACAATATGGCGGACACGATCATCGTGGGCAGATATGTCGGCGCGGGAGCGCTGGCGGCGGTCGGCTCAACCGGAACGATCATGTTCCTGACAACGGGATTTGCACAGGGGATCACGGCAGGATTCTCGATCCTGACTGCGCAGAGATATGGTGCCAATGATGCCAGAGGCGTGAAACGCAGTGTGGCAAACGGAATTCTCCTGTCTGTGATCGCAGCGATCATCATGACGGTGTTCTGCGTGTGCATTATGAATCCGCTGCTCCATCTGATGAACACACCGGCAGATATTTTTCGTGATGCCTATACCTATATTATGGGGATCAGCATTGGACTTACGGCGAATATTTTCTATAACCTGTTTTCTTCGTACCTGCGTGCGGTCGGAAACAGTCAGGTCCCGCTGTTTTTCCTGATATTTTCCGCCTGTCTGAACGTGGGACTGGATCTGCTTTTTATCATCCGAGGCGGTATGGGCGTAGCGGGGGCTGCCTGGGCGACGAATCTGTCCCAGGCGATCTCGGCGGTGCTCTGCGTGGGATATATCTGGGTTAAGGTTCCATCCTTAAAGCCTGATAGGGAACACTGGAAGATTCACGGAAATGACACGAGAAACCAGCTTGCGGCCGGGATCCCGATGGCGTTCCAGTTCGCGATCACTGCATCGGGGACTATGATCATGCAGTCCGCCATCAACCTCTTCGGCTCCGTGGCGGTTGCGGCCTATACGGCTGCGGCGAAGCTCCAGAGTCTTGTGATCCAGGGCATGATCGCCATGGGACAGACGATGGCGACCTACGGTGGTCAGAATTATGGAAGCGGAGATGTCAAGCGGATCAAGTCAGGCGTGCGATCTGCGCTCCTCGCGGAATTTGTCTACTCCGTTGCCGCAGCGGCACTGATGTGCGCACTCTTAAAGCCGTGTCTCGGGCTCTTCTTTACAGGAGACGTAGACCTTGGGGCTATGATGCCGTGGGCAAAAACATACTGCTACATGACGGCGGTCTTTTTCCTGCCGCTCTGCACGATCTTTATTTTCCGCAACATTATGCAGGGCTGCGGTTACGGATTTCTCCCGATGATGGGCGGTGTGTCGGAACTGATCGCGAGACTGCTGGTCTCAATGGCGGCGATCCAGCTTCTGAGTTATCCGCTGGCGTGCTTCGCAGATCCGGCGGCATGGATCGCAGCAGCTTTATTTACAGGAATTTCTTATTTATTTGTTATAAAGAAGATCGAAAAAGAACTTTCGTGACAGCTACAGTTTTGAAGAAATTAAGAAGACCGGATCCGGATGCTCCAAAGACGGGAGATGAAACACACCGGAATTTCTGGTTCCTGATGATGGGGATCTCGGCTGCGGGAATCCTCTTTATGACCAGGAAAAAAGAACAGGAGTGAGGAGTCTGCAGGGCCGTGGATATCCAGGACTGCAGGCGGATCAGAACATGGGGAGCTAAGAAATGAAAAGAAAGAAAAATCCGTTGTGGTATCGGATTGGAGTCCTTATTTTCGGCGGGATCTTCTGTTTCTCCGCCTATATGGCAGGTCGTGATATCTTCGAGGCACGAAAGGAGGCGGCGGCATTCAGAAAACTGAGTGAAGCCGCTTCTGACTATATGGAGACTGCGGAACAGAAGGACTCTATCGTGGATCCGGCGGATGATCACACGACAGAAGTGGAAAATACGGCGGAGGCAGAAGAAAAACAGGAACTCCTGAGGGAGGCTGCCGGTTATGCGTCTCTGGCGGAGCAGAACCCGGACTATGTCGGATGGCTGAAAATCCCGGGAACGCGGATCGATTATCCGGTAATGAGCAGAGCATCCGATCCGGAATATTACCTGCATAGAGCGTTTGACGGATCCCGCTCGTCGGGTGGAACCCCGTTCCTTGGGCAGTTGTCGGATAAGGACAGCACCTGTATGATCGTGTATGGACACAACATGAAAAATGGTTCCATGTTTGGGACCCTGGATGACTACAAGTCGGAGAACTGGCAGACGGAACATCCGGTCATTGAGTTTTTTGTGGATGGTGAAGTGCGGGAGTATGAGGTGTTTGCAGCTGCGGAGAGCAGAGTCCTCTACGAAGATGAGGAAGGATTCCGCTATTACCGGTCCGGAGGGGATCTTTCAGAGGAGGAATACGGGAAGCTGATCACATGGCTTCAGGAAAATTCTGACTATGAAACGGGGATCATCCCGGAATACGGGGAGCAGATCCTGATGTTGTCCACATGCAGTTATCACACGAAGGATGGTCGGTTTGTGGTGGCAGCCAGGAGAATCAGTGAACCGTGAGAAATCTCCATAATAGTAGATTGGAAGAAAGAAAATGCTTTTTGGGAGAATGCCCGGAAAGCATTTTTTGATCAGGGGATCGTCGGGAGAAAATGGCTTGACATGCCGGGTGATCTGGGGTATCCTCGGAATCAGATAGATCCGGATTCGGAGAAAGGAAAGGGAGTTATGGCAGAAAAAATTTTGATCGTTGTGGACATGCAGAAGGATTTTGTGAATGGAAGTCTCGGCAGTAAGGATGCGGAGGCAATCGTTCCGGCTGTTGTCAAAAAGGCGGAAACGTTTGACGGGGAAGTGATCTTTACGAAGGACACACATTTCGAGAACTATATGGATACTCAGGAGGGACATTTTCTTCCGGTTCCTCACTGTATTAAGGGGACAGACGGCTGGGACCTGATCCCGGAGCTTGAGAAGATCGCCATAGAGCGTGACGCGGCGACTTACGAGAAAATTACCTTCGGATGTCCGGAGCTGGCGGAAGATCTTCTTGAGAGAAATAAGAAGACACCGATCGAGTCCATCGAGCTTGTGGGACTCTGCACGGATATCTGTGTGGTTTCAAACGCGCTCCTGATCAAAGCGTTCCTTCCGGAGACACCGGTCTTTGTGGATTCCGCATGTGCGGCAGGCGTTACGAGGGAAAGACATGAGGCGGCTCTGGAGACTATGAGAAGCTGCCAGATCGTTGTGAAGTAAGAAGAAAGAATAATACAGACGGAAAAGGTATGTGCAGATCTGAGTTCTTTACGGAAAGTTCTCAGGTCTGCACTTTTGTTGTTTATCCTGTATTTCTCGCTGCCCGCGTATAAATTTTCACATCAGGTAATAAGATGGTAAAAATATCATCGAGGGGCAACCCCTATGAAGGAATATATTGAAGAGCGGGCGATTCAGATCGCGAACTATATTATTGATGAGAATGCGACGGTGAGACAGACAGCAAAACGGTTTGGAATTTCGAAAAGTACGGTGCATACAGAAGTGATAAAATAGAACGGTTAATATGGGCGATAGAATAAGAAGCCCATGTAGGCAAATAAGCGGTATAGAGCAGCACCGGGAACGGGCTGGCCTATGCCGCTTATTTTGCATTTTGGAGGAAGTGTGGCTACACACTCCGACAAAATAGGGTTTCCAAAGGGGTACCCTTTGGCACACGACTTTGCTTGCAAAGTGTAGTGTGTTATACCTGCTGTCACGGCTGATGGGTAAAATGAGGGTTTTGCCGGATGGAAACGCTCGCTTTGCCCGGCAGAAAAACGGGCAGGTTTTTGCGGATGGGAATGAGCAAAACACTGGACGGTTTCGAGAGTGACAGCAGGTATATAAAATCTTTATTTTTTTAAATACGCTGGATCTAATACTGTTTCTATCAGCGAAATGAATTTACAAGCCTTACGGTATTTATTGTAAATTTCCTCTACAGTAATATTCACATCAAATTCCGCAAAATTTTCATGAACTAACAAGTTTCTTTGGCGACCAAGATCGATGAAGCTTCGTTCAGCTACTTTCATATCTTCATCGCCATCTATATGTTGTCGAACGCTATCTTTGGTTGATTCACCAAAAAGCTTCCAAAAAGTATTAGTATTATTTGCTTTCCAGTCAAATAAAGTATGATATTGACGTTCGATAACTTTCGACTCGATAAGATTTACAATTCTTTTGTCTGAGCCACTAGCTTTTGTAGCATATTTGGAAATTAGTTCTGAAATTTTACTTTCAAAATAGCTTGCTGCGGATAGAACCAATACTTTTTTGTAAACGCTATCTATGTATGTAGCAAAGGAAATCTCTCCTTTGCCAAGTAAATAATTATAAAGTTCTTGGGAATCTTGATATTGTCTTTCTATTCGTTCGCTTTCCATCTTTAATCCTCATCGTTGGGTAGTTCTATCCCGTACAGATATTTGCGTGCAAGGCGTAGTCTTGTTTTTACACTCTCAACATGGGAGGTGCTGTGAGTAATTGCAGTTTTAAAGTCCTCGTCATCCTTTAACTCATTAAAGGCGGCCTGTGTGATTGAAGCATTCTCAATACCATCAGATAATATCCTTTCTGCAATAGTTACAAACACTGCATCAAACAGGGATACATTAAAACTTCCTGTTTTTGTTAAGAAATCTTTTTTGTCAATATCTTCACAAATACGCATAAAGTCAAAGAATATATTCTTACTCTGCTCAATTTTTTCTTCATCGAATGCTTGTGCTTCCTTTGAAAAACGATTTAGGAAACGAATCATTGAACCCGAATATAATGCTTCATCATACAACAAAGCATAGGAACGCAATAAAACTTCGACATCACGAAATTTGTCATCTTCCTCTTTTTTACCGACCATATTTCGCCAACAGGCTTCTGAATTTAAAGCGTAAATCATTTTGTAAAAGTCAGAGCGATATAAACAACCTCGAATTTCTTGTGGCGAAAGATTGAGTCCGCCGGTGTTGAGTCTACTGAAAATTTCATATATCGAACCATTATCTTCGGGTTTATTTTGCCTTATTGACATGCATCGAATAGGCATAAGATCAAACGAACTTTTTTGTGCTACATCTAGTGTATGGTACTTTTTGTTGTTCAAAGGATGAGGCTCACCGTTTTCTTGCTTAGCAAATTGTAATTTAAAATCTTGAAAAAGTTCATTGTCAGATAAAATGTTATCAGGAATTTTCCCATTTTCATCAAAAATCTTTCGCAAAACCGTACGCTTTCCACTTCTTGGGAAACGTTGCTTGGCAAAAAAATAAATTGTCAAAAGACGCTGTTGTCCATCGATAATACTATACTTGTTCCGTTCTATTTGATATAAAAAGATTTGTGGTATAGGAAGCCCTAAAATTAGGGACTCTATAAATCTGGATGCACGTTTTCTATCCCACACATAATTACGCTGGAAAGTAGGCATTGATATTATCCCAGATTCAATAAGACTATTGATTGTCATAACATTGAAGTCATTTGGAATGACACTAATATCATATGAGATAACTGATGTTTCCTCGTCTTGCATTTCATAATGATCAGGCATTACTGTTTTCCTCCTTCTATAACACATTGAACTACGTCCATAACATCCATAGCTATTCCTTGCGATAATAAAACAGGTACTCCGTTACCTACCATTTTAAATTTTAATGATAGAGGTAAGTCTGTAGGAAGAACAAAATCGGCAGGGACTGATTGTAATGCTAAAGCTTCCGATACACTAATCCTTCGCATTTTATATGGATGAAGATGCACTTCGTTGTTTCCATAGGCAGCAGTTGGAGCATATCTCCATCGATGTAATCGCTTAAATGATTTTCCAGCCGTTGCTCCTTCGCTAATTTTTTCATATTTATTATATGCCTTTATACTGAATATATCTTTGCCGTTTGGATGGAATTCAACATTGTTTTTGTTAAACCAAAATTCAACAGTAAGATCTTTTATAATCCCGTCAGGGCAGTCTAATTTACTATCAGCTACAAACGGTGAAAGTGTTGGCCATGGCATAGCCATAATGCGGTCTATATGGTATTTTTTGTGTGCACCAATATTGCATTTTAACTTTTTACCAAATACTTTAGTAGAAAAACCGATTAGGAACAAACGATCTCTATACTGAGGAACACCATATTCCAATGCGTTTTCGATTGAATCAAATAGTGTATATCCTGCTCTCCTAAATCGCCTTTTTATTGCATCATAGAACTCACGATGCTTTTTGGTTTGATATAATCCTTTGACATTTTCAAAGACAAAAAAATCAGGCTTTCTTTTAATAATCAAATCGGCATACGTTAAAGTCAATTGGCCATTTATGCCATTTTTTCCATCATTCTTTCCTGCTATAGAAAAATCCGGGCATGGTGGCCCTCCAATGAAGCCGATTATTTTTTCTTCTCGTTTGTCATAGGCTGGAAATGAGTGATACCAAATATCATCTATTAAATATTCCCTAATATCCTTGTCGCTATACCCATAACTTGGGATATGTTCGTTATTTCTCCTTGCATATTGATATGCGTTTAAAAAGCGTTTATTATATTCGTTTACAAAGACGATATTGAAGCCGGTATTTTCAAATCCTAAATCTAAAAGGCCTAATCCCGAGAAAAAAGAAAACACTTCAACATTCATCTTTTCTCTCCTAATAATCACTTTAATTTCCAGAATTAAATTCGACAAGCTTCTCCCAATCAATACTACCATCCTCAAAGCAAAACTCTTGAGTAAACTCACGAACGAGCCGATTTGAAGCTTTTTGATAGGAAGCATCGAATTCTTCCACATATTTCTCAGGGAGCTTATCCATGAAGCGGATTAGTTTTATATAGAATTCTTCATCACCAGTCAATTCTGTCCAGAAATCTTTGCCTGCCAATTCCATATAAAACTTAGGAAGCCCACGGCTGGATGTTTTTTTCTTTCCGTAGCCATAGCCTACAATCGGGACAAAGCGTTTCTTAGCTTGTTGAGCCAGTTTACTTGCCGCCATAAAGTTCTGCTCCTGTTTCTTGCGGCTGTCCGCATTGAAAACGCTTGTGCCAGATTTTACAGCAATAGCATAGATAGTGTTGTCCCGCTCTACCATAATGTCAACGCCTTCTGCCAATGCCTTTTGTCCTTGTGCAGCAGCAGTAGCAATAGGTTCAAAGAAAACATTTCCAAATATTGTTTCCTCGGACGAGGATACAAAGGCAGCAAGGATTGCATCAATAATCTGTGCGGCCCCATTCATAGCCTTCGCCCGAAACAGGTACGGGTTCTTGCGCTTCATAACCTTTTTGATGTTGAGCTTGTCAATATTGCTGATTAAGTTAGTGTAAAAATTATCCAATGCAGTCGCAATTGCTTCTACAATAGCTTCTTCATTGTAATTACTATTTATTGGCATAACAGCTTCCTCCTATTTCGATAGCTTGTTTCAGCTTTTGATGGATGTCTGTCCCTCTGAATCGTTTTGTGCGGATTTCAGCAGATTGATCCGCAACAGAGAGTACGGCATTTCCCAATGCTAATGCCAACCCAACCGGTACAGCGTTGCCAATCTGCCTATATTTTGCAACACTTGTCCCCATGAAATGCCAATCATCAGGAAACTGCTGAATACGGGCATATTCCCTGATACTTAAAGGTCGATCTTGGGTCGGATGGCACATCATAGTTGCTTTTTGTACCGGGGAAGTCACTAAAGTTGGTGAAGGTTGGCTATAAGATAATCTCCGATAAAATCCAACTTTTCCACCGCCAGAGCCATAGGCACCACCCATAGCTTCTTTCCGAATATCTTCCGGTAGGTCACGCCAATTTCCACCCTCTGGGACAAGGCGGAGATATGCAAGGCGGTCTTTACTAAAGGCAGCACATTCCCCACAATTATTTTCCAAATCCCGGATAGTATCGTTCAAGGTACGCCAGCGGTATTGCGAGTCTTGGTGCATCTGGAAGTGTGTTGGGAATGGTAAGAAAATATTTTCATTGTCCCGGCTTCCGATTAACACGAACCGTTCCCGGAATTGAGGTACACCATAATTGACGGCATCCAAAATCCCATACACCGTTTTATATCCTAATTTATCAAATTCCGAGAGGATAACATCTAATACAGTTCCCAAATGCTGTTCAGGATCGTTTTTATCACGCTCCGCAAGGGGCATATGCTTTAATGGAGCAGATATAATCCCCTTTACATTTTCCATAATAAAAAAACGGGGACGGATATAGTCAATCATACGGATAAAATCCATGAATAAGCTGCCTCGTGGATCGTTAATCCCCAGCCTCTTACCGGCAGTAGAAAACGGCTGACAGGGTGGACCACCGCAAATTAGGAAAGGTTCTCCCTGTGCTAATCCAGTCTGTTCCAACAAAGCTGCTTCATTGATTTCACGGATGTCACCGCCCAGAACCTTATGTCCATTTGCACGCATAGTTGCGACACAAGCAGGGTCAAAGTCTTGTCCAATTACGATGTTGAGGCCAGCTTTTGAAAGGCCAATATCCAGCCCCATTGCCCCTGAAAATAGGGAAATTACATCCCGATTTGAGGCATTATCTTTAAAGTGCAATAAATTCATGTATATCCTCCCATTAAATCTTTTCTCCATCTGGAAGGACAAAATAGCGTTCAAAAGAACACCCCAATGTTTCTGCCAGATATTCTAAATCAGAGATTGTAAAGCTTTCCCGTTTCATTTTTGAATTGAAATTCTGAGGGGTAGTCCCCATACGCCTTGCCAGTTCCGCAACACTGATATTGCAGCGTACACAAAGCACCTTAATCTGTTCTGATATTGTCATAAGGGTACTCCTTTTATTTTATCAACATAACAACTGAAAATATAAAATTATAGTTTTATATCTTCAATATAGTCCCTTGTTCCGCTTATCATAACATCAAATTGGCTCATCTGCAATTCAAAAATCAAATCTTCGACGGCTTGTACACATTCCCCTGTGTGTTTTTGTATCTCTTGCCCCCAAAAATGCATGGGAATCCAATCCATAGCAATTAGCTTGAAATCATTTTCCCGGTCACGGGCCATATTGCGTTCGATTTTTTTGATCCAATATTCCCGGTTATGACCAAGCTTTTGTTTCTTGATCTCCCAATTATAGCCGTGGAAGAACTCGCTGTCGCAAAAGATAGCAATCCTGTATTTTGTTATAGCTATATCGGGCGTACCCGGCAGCTTTTTATAATTTTTCCGATACCGGATGCCTTTGTGCCAGAGTGCTTTCCGTAGTATAACCTCAATACTGGTATCTTTTCCCTTAATATGGCTCATAGCTCGGCTCCGCTGCTCCGGGGTCATTACATCACTCATGGTTCTTCCTCTTTTTGAGCATCGCCTGCTTGTTCCATCATCTTTTTTGCCAGTACTTGAAACTGCTTGGTGGTTTCCTCGTCCATAGGAAGAAGCTGCCCAATCTGTCCGGCAATCATAGCAGCTACATCGTCCATAGAAAGCGGTTCCTGCTGATGGCCTTTCATGGTTTCCTGCATGGTTTGGAACATAGCGGCGGTCACAGCTTCTCCTGGCTGTTCTCCGTTGTCCATATCTTTCTTAATATCCCGTAGGATAGCAAGAAATACATTCTTTATTTTTTCAATCTCTGCTTCGTGTTCGCCCATCTTCTGTGCGTTCAGAAGTTGCAAATCCTGTCTTGCTTCTGCCCGATGTTCCGGGTGTTCTTTCATCAGATCGGACAGGGAAGCTGTTGCCAGTTCAATCAGCTGGTTTCTTGCCATGATACCCTTTGCAGCTGTGTCTTGAAAATAAATCCGTATCAAATCCATCAGTTTCGGGAGGTTCCTGTGTTCCAACAGACGGTTGAGGATTTGCACATCGACTGTACCTGTCACAAGCCCTCTCACAGCTCCCTCGGACAATCCTAATTCAGAAATATCATAGCTTTTACGGACACTCAAAGTGGACAAACCCAATATGTAGTCCGTTGATACCTTAAATTCCTTTGCCATGCCTATGAGAATATCACTGCTGACCGTCTTTGTTTCACCGCTGACAATGCGGCTCAACTGGGAAGCAGATACGCCTATCTTCTCCGCAAGCTGCTTTTGAGAAATATGATTGCCGTTGCACAAATCAGAAATCCTCTGTCCGGGTGTTCCGGGTAAAGCCATACACAGCACCTCCTTTTCCTATTTCCCATTATACAGGAAAATTGCAGAAATGCAATTTTGAAATGGAATATTGCCCTAAAATGCAATTCTCGCAAGATTCCGGGAATTGCATTTTTTTCGTGTAGACTTAGGGTAGTTCATCGATGAACTGCACCTTGAAAAATGAATGACCGTCCGAAAAGGAATACCCCGGCAGGGGAAGCACCGCAACGAGCCACTTCGGGACAAAATGTCCCGAAGTCCGGGGAGCGTGCCAACGCTGGAACACGCCGCAGGAATGGGGCAGGAAGCCTTTTCGGGGAGAACGGCTAAGGAAAAATGGAGGGAACACATGAGAGAGAACCCATATAAACGACTGCCGCCCATAGAGCGCAGGCAGGACGGTTCCCTTTACCGCATGACACCGGCACAGAGGAAACGGGCAAATGCCCTGATCCGCCGGGAGTGCTGCTGTTATGAGGACGGGAACTGTATGCTCCTTGACGATGGGGACACCCACACCTGCCCCCAGACCATTTCTTTCTCGGTCTGCTGTAAGTGGTTCCGCTGGTCGGTCTTGCCGCAAATCGGGACGCTGGAAGCGGAGATTTTCCGGGATAAGGAGCTAAAACGCTGTGCGGTCTGCGGCAGAGTGTTCGTCCCAAAGTCCAACCGGGCGAAATACTGTCCCGACTGTGCCGCCAGAGTTCACAGGCGGCAGAAAACAGAAAGTGAACGGAAAAGGAGGTCTTGTGTGGACAGTTGGGGGCTGAAAAGTCCTTGATTTACAAGGCTTTACAAGCACAGAACAGGGGCAGGCAATAGAAACTACCGTCTGCCCCAGAAAACGGGCTTCTAACCGTCCACAAAACACGATATGACAAACACCATTTATATCCATCAGCCGGAAAAGGCGGTCAGCTTTACCCGGCTTCCTAATTTCCTTTTTGAAGCCCCCACATTCACACCCCTGTCCAACGAAGCAAAGGTACTGTATGCCTTTATCCTGCGCCGGACAGACCTGTCCCGGAAAAACGGCTGGGCAGATGAATATGGGCGCATTTACCTCTACTATCCCATCAACGAGGTGGTGGAGCTGCTCCACTGCGGACGGCAGAAAGCGGTCAACACCCTGCGGGAACTGCAATATGCCGGACTGGTGGAAATCCAGAAGCAGGGCTGTGGAAAACCCAACCGTATTTACCCAAAATCCTACGAAGCGGTTCCAAACACCGACTTCAAGAAATCTGGTTATGGAACGCCAGAGGACTGAAAACCGCACTCCACAAGTACGATAATCAATCCTCTTGAAGTACGAAAACCGGACGGTATATAGAAATACAGAGATTAAAACGATTTTATTTATATCTTATCCATTCCTATCCGATCCGAGATATTTTCTGCGGGATTTTCCTGTGGAAAAGTCCCGGAAAGGAACGGAACGGGGAAAGGAGTTTCATGGCACAACACGCAATTTTGCGATTTGAAAAACACAAGGGCAATCCGGCAAGACCGCTAGAAGCCCATCACGAACGGCAAAAGGAACAGTACGCCAGCAATCCCGACATTGACACCAGCCGGAGCAAGTACAATTTCCACATCGTCAAGCCGGAGGGACGCTATTACCACTTCATTCAAAGCCGCATTGAACAGGCTGGCTGCCGCACCCGCAGGGACAGCACCCGGTTTGTGGATACGCTGATTACCGCCAGCCCGGAATTTTTTAAGAAGAAGTCCCCAAAGGAGATACAGGAATTTTTCCAGAGGGCGGCTGATTTCTTAATCGGGCGGGTAGGGAAAGAAAATATCGTGTCGGCGGTGGTACACATGGACGAGAAAACGCCCCACCTGCATTTGGTCTTTGTCCCGCTGACAGAGGACAACCGCCTGTGTGCAAAGGAGATTATAGGGAATAGAGCCAACCTCACAAAATGGCAGGACGATTTTCACGCTTATATGGTGGAGAAATATCCCGACTTGGAGCGTGGGGAAAGTGCCAGCAAGACAGGCAGGAAGCATATCCCCACCCGTCTGTTCAAGCAGGCGGTCAATCTCTCCAAACAGGCAAGAGCCATTGAAGCTACGCTGGACGGTATTACCCCATTCAATGCCGGAAAGAAGAAAGAGGAAGCCCTCTCCCTGCTGAAAAAGTGGTTTCCGCAGATGGAGAATTTCTCCGGTCAGCTCAAAAAATACAAGGTCACAATAAACGACCTTTTGGCAAAAAATGAACAGTTGGAAGCCAGAGCCAAAGCCAGCGAAAAAGGCAAGATGAAAGATACGATGGAACGGGCAAAGCTGGAAAGCGAGCTGAAAGACATTCAACGGCTGGTAGACCGTATCCCGCCGGAGGTGCTGGCAGAATTGAAACGACAGCCCAACAAGCGTGGGCGTGAACTTTGACAAAAGTTATATGGTACTATTTTCCGCCTTGTTTTCATAGACATGGACAAAGAGTAGCACACAAGGAGGAGGTGGAACTCTGCTGTGAAAAAGCGAAAACTAAATTATCGGTTTCATAACCCTAATCCAGCGGCAGAGACCGCCGACTACTTACTGAAAATCCTAATTGAAGCCAATACGGAAAAAGTACAGTCGGCTATTCAAGAAGCCGCAGCCGCATCAGATGATACCGAAGAAAAATTAGACGAGGGACACTCTGCGTGAGCGGAGTGTCCCTTTTTTCATGGTTGAAAACGCTGACTTCATGTGATAATATTAAGATGTAACAGAACGATTTAATTTTAACAGAGAGGTTTTGCCATGAATATAGCTGCTTACTGCCGTGTTTCCACCGATAAGGCTGACCAGCTCAACAGCCTGGAAGCACAGAAAGAGTTTTTTTCTGAATACACAAAACGCACAGGGGACACCTTAGTAAGATTGTATGCAGACGAGGGTATTTCTGGAACCAAAATAAAAAATCGAAAAGAATTTTTACGCATGATGGCAGATGCCGAGCATGGGTTGTTTGATATGGTCGTAGTCAAGGATATTTCTCGCTTTGCCAGAAATACCGTTGACCTTTTGCAGAATGTCCGCAAGCTGAAATCTTTGGGAATTGAAACGCAGTTTTTGACCGCTAACATGACTAGCATGGGGAACAGTGAATTTGTGCTGACGATTTTTGGGGCATTGGCACAGGAGGAAAGTGCGAATACCTCAAAGCGTGTGAAATTTGGAAAAAAGATGAATGCTGAAAAAGGTCGTGTCCCGAATATCGTTTATGGATATGATAAGACGATTGGAGATTATTTTAACCTTGCAATCAATGAAGAAGAAGCTGCGGTTGTCCGCCAGATTTATGAGTGGTATATCAAAGACGGGTATGGTGCTGCGAAAATTTCTATTTTCTTAAATGAACGAGGATTGCGGACAAAACGGAATTGCCAGTGGAGCCAGAATGGGGTTTGCCGTATTCTTACGAATGAACTTTATACGGGTAAAATTATTAACGGCAAACAGGAAGTAACCGACTTTCTGACCGGGCAGAGGGCGGACAAAGATGAAACCGAGTGGATGGTTGTGGAGCGTCCAGATTTGCGTATTATTGAGCCGGAGGTTTTTGAACAGGCACAGCAGATTATGCAGTCCAGAGGCAAAGCATTTAAGGTGGATAAGGAACGCCAAAGCAATAAATATCTGTTCTCTACTCTTATCAAATGCAAGGAATGCGGCTGGTCCTTCCGGCGCACAGTCCGCACATATAAAAACACTTATGTCCGCTGGGTGTGTTCCGGGCATAACGGGCGTGGTGCAGACAACTGCCCCAATGCTGTGACGGTAGATGAAGAAGAATTGATTGAAGTTTTGCAGGAATATTTTGCTCAACTTCTGAAAGCAAAGAAGAATGTGATCCGTTATGTGGTCGGAGAATTTCAGCGGGTTTATAAGGCAAAGGACGAAAACCTGAATTATGAAAAAGAGCTAAATGCCCAGCTTGCAAAGCTGCAAAAAATCCGGCAAAAATATATGGATATGTACGCAGACGATTTGATTTCCAGAGAGGAACTGAATGATAAAATCGGCGGCATGAGAAAAGAAATTGAACGGCTGGAAAACGAACTGAAGATGGTAGCGTATCATCTTACCAAGGGGGAACAGTTGGAAAGCGTCCTCGGACGGACATTCAAAGAGATTGAGGATATAACAGATGTACACCAGATGACCAATGCCCAGCTAAAACGCATTATCCAGAAAATCGAAGTGGATAAGGATGGGAATGTGGATATTTACCTGCGTTTGCTTGGAGATTTGGGCTTGGACGAAACAGTTCTAATTCATCACGACGAAACATAAGGATGTGACTGACCGGCTGATCCATATCGATCCCTCTCTGGCAGCGCAGGCGCGGGTGGTTCTGGATATCAATAAGGCGGAACGGCATATCCGCGGAGGGCTTGCGACGAAGGAGAAGTACGAGCATGAACACCAGCTGCAGGCGTGCAGCAGGGAGAATCTGTGAATCTGGAAATAATCCGGTGAAAATTTGAGAGAAACGATCCCAATACCGGGAAAAGGTCTGAAAACAGATAAAAAAGCTGATTGAATTTTTAAAATATCTGCGATAGAATGGGAACAGGACTGTTCCTGAAGATGAAATTCAGAGAAGCGTCCGGCCGAAAAATTGATTTGGCGGCACAAGCGGTAGTCTGAAAAGATGAACGGAGGAATAAATGATGAACAAAACAGAGGCAATGATCGAGAAAGTAAAAGCACTTGCAGAGGCGTCGTCCTGCTGTGCTGAGGCAAAGGAAGCCGCAAACAACTGGCTTGCGGCTGTCAATACGGAAAAGCAGGATGAGGCGGCAAAAGCGCTGATCGAGGAGATCGCGGCAGATATTATCCCGATCGACGGACTGATCGCTTTCGCAGGATCTGAGGATGGAAAGAAGATCTTCGGTGCGGAGAAGGCAGCCGGAATCGAGGCGCATGCGAAAAAGATCAAAGCAGAAGGCGCAAGATTCTGTGACTGCCCGGCATGCACAGCGGTTGCTGCGATCCTGACAGATAAGGAAGATCTCTATGCACCGACATACAGCCTGACCTGGACGGTCACAGATGAGATGACCGCAAAACGCATCGGCAGCGCCGGTTCGAAAATCCTCTCCACACCAAATATGGTGGCGCTGATGGAGGATGCGGCGTTGGAGCTTGCAAAATCTTATCTCGAAGAGGGGCAGACGACAGTCGGAGCGGAGATCCACTGCCGCCATTTAGCACCGACACCGGTTGGCATGAAAGTGACAGCTACAGCGAAGCTTCGCAGCATCGAGAGAAGAAAGCTCTGGTTCGATATCGAAGTACATGATGAAAAAGGCAAATGTGGAGAAGGTTCCCACCTGCGTATTATCGTAAACTCCAAGGCGATGAGCGAGAAGGCGGAGAAGAAAGCAGAATAAGAGCTGCAGCAAAGTTACAGGACAATCAGGATCTGACAGCAAAAGGAGAAGAGCATATGGGAAAACATACAATCGATCCGCAGATCAGCGCAGAACACCTTGCAGGTGCGGTCCGCTTCGCAACTGTATCAAACGCGGATAATTCACTGACTGACTATACAAAATTTGACGCATTCCATGAATATTTAAAGGAAACCTACCCGTTGGTACATAAACATCTGACTCTGGAACATACCGATCAGGCCGGACTTCTCTATCACTGGAAGGGAACCGGAAAATCCGGCGCTGCTCCGCTTCTTCTGATGGCGCATCAGGATGTTGTCCCGGAAGGTGACCTTGAAAAGTGGACGTATCCGCCATACTCCGGAACCATCGCGGATGGAAAGATCTGGGGACGCGGCTCCAGCGACTGCAAGAGCAACCTCATCGGACAGATGGAGGCTGTTGAGGCACTTCTTGAAAAGGGTTACGAACCGGACTATGATCTGTATCTCTCCTATGGATATATGGAGGAGGTAGCCGGCGGAAAGATTCCGGCGGAGACGCTCCGTGGAACAGGGATCCACTTCGGTGCTGTTTTAGATGAAGGCGGCGGAGTCCGCCCGGGAAGCGATTACGGGATCGATGGGAAAGGACTCTGCACCATCGGACTCTGCGAAAAAGGATACGTGGATTTTGAACTTTCCTATACGGCAAAAGGCGGACATTCCAGCCGTCCGGGCGAGAATTTCGCGACGACCATGATCGCAAAAGCACTGATCGCGATTCAGGAGAATCCAATGCCGTACCGTGTGACGGATACGATCCGCCGCCGCTTTGAAGTTCTTGCTCCGTATATGGTGAAAGAAAATCCGAAGCTTGCAGAGCTTCTCAAGAATCCGGATGAAAATCTTGAGAAGCTGGTTCCGTATTTCAAGAAAGATCCGGCTCTCGATGCAATGTTCCACACGACGGTCGTTCCGACGATGCTCTCAGGTTCCGCTCAGGCGAATATTCTTCCGGCGAAGGTCATAGCTGTCGTAAACAGCCGCATCCTTACCGGGGATACCGTTGAGAGTGTAAAGAAACATCTGGAAGACATCGTGCCGGAGGAGGTGGAAGTCCGTGTCCTCAATGGCAGCAACGCGTCCCCGACATCTCTGTATGACGGAGCGATCAAGGATCTTCTCGTCGAGATCAGCAGCAGGATCTACGGCGATGTGATCCCGTGTCCGGAGATGATGCTCGGCGGAACAGACGCAAGATTTGTCTATGACATGAGTGACCGTGTATACCGTTTCTCCACGATCTACGCGAAGGGAGATCACCATGTTCATGCCGTTGACGAGTTTACCGGAGTGGAAGAGCTGGCGGACAGCATTGACTTCTATATGGAACTGCTGACCAGATATGGGGAGACAGCGAAATAGGAAAGAGCGTGTGCCGGTAAGGCACAGAATAGCTGAAAATTAAGAAAATCATGTAAATAAAAGACGTTTTCACAGCGGAGTATCGTTGGATATCCACGTGAAAACGTCTTTTTTAATTCAGATAATTCCTCATACTCTTCAACGCGTTCTTCTCCAACCGTGATACCTGCGCCTGGCTGATCCCGACTTCCCCTGCTACTTCCGTCTGCGTCTTTCCCTCGAAAAATCTCATATCAATGATCTTCCGCTCCCTTGCCGGCAGCCGCTTCATTGCCTCACTAAGAGAAAGCTGTTCCACCCAGTTTTCTTCCCGGTTCTTCTTGTCACTGATTTGATCCATCACACAGAGCGGATCCCCGCCGTCCGTGTAAACCGGCTCATAAAGGCTTACCGGACTCTGGATCGCGTCCATCGCGTAGGTGATTTCCTCCTTTGAGATCCCAACCTCATCTGCAATTTCCATGATTGTAGGTTCCCTGAGATTTCTCTTCGTGAGAAATTCTCTCGCAGAGAGAGCCTTGTAAGCTGTGTCCCTGAGAGACCGGCTTACCCGGATCGAATTATTGTCCCTCAGATACCGCCGTACCTCACCTAAGATCATCGGAACCGCATAAGTTGAAAATTTCACATTCTGTGACAGATCAAAATTGTCGATGGCCTTGATAAGCCCGATGCACCCGATCTGGAACAGATCATCGATATTCTCACTGCTGCCCGAAAACCGCTGGATCACACTCAGGACAAGTCTCAGATTTCCTTTAATATATGTTTCTCTTGCGTCCGTATCTCCATTCTGGATCCGTCTGAAAAGGTCGGTTTTTTCCTCATTCGTCAGAAGCGGGAGCTTCGAAGTATTTACCCCGCAGATTTCAACCTTATATCCTGCCATGATAAGAACCTCCGCAATTTGTTTTCATAGAAAAATGATTCACGAAAACAGGGCAGTTTATACATGAAAAAAACGGGAGTTATTTCCTGAGAATCATTCCTGATTTTGACATCTTATGCGGAATTTTGACATCTTGTGCAGAAAGAATTGCGGGTGGAACAGAAAAAACGTATAATAAAATCAACTATGAACCGTGGAATGGTCTGAAATTTTGCAAGTATAATCCAAAAGAACCTGTCATAAAAGGGGAAATGAATATGAGAAAGAGAAAATGGTATGAACGTATGTCAGCAGCAGTCCTGATTGCAGTCCTTCTGGTCAATCATGGTGATATGGGAATTATGGCGAAGGCGGAGACAATAACTGCGCTGGAAGAAAATCTGGAAGAAGAGAATAAGAAAATCGAGGCCGAGATAGCCAGCGCGTCCAATGCGGACGAGAAGCGGGATACAACTGTGGATTCAAACGAGACGACCGAGTCCGACCTTGAGAAGGAGACCGCGACAGCATCAAATGGGAAAGAGATCCCGGAGACGAAGAGGAAAATGGCTAAGCGTGCGATGAATGTGGAGCCGGTTACGGGAGGAATATATACGATCAGCCAGGCAACAGATGGAACGTTTCAGGTCAGTGGAGGAAGTCTGGAAGGCGATGGGACGAGCGTAAAGGATCTGACTGATGCGATAGAGACGATTTTGAATAATAGTGTGGATAAGAAAGTAACGATTGATTTTAAGAATATCAGTATTAGCGGTGATGGACCGGTCCTTAAACAAGGCTGTGAATTGACATTGACTGGTTCGTATAAGAAAAATAGCGCTGGCGCTGCATTTTATATTGGAGCGAATGGTGACTATAAAGTACATAATAAGGCCAACATAACAACGGTTGATGATAATTATCTATATTATAGAAAGAACGATGCAAAAGATGCTACAGTGTTATTTGAACAAGAAGCTGGGGAGCTCACTGCCGGGTTTGAATTGACGGCAAAAGATACCGTTTGTTTAAAGGGAGGAACGATCAAGGGAAGAGGCTTCGGAAACGGTGGACATGGTCATATTAAAATAACCGACGGTATATGGAATGGTCAGCTGTCTGGCATAAAAAAAATAGATATAAGTGGGGGAGAGGTTAATTACATAGAAACGAACACTAATGATACCGCCGCAATTCAAGAAAGCGAAGAGGTTTCTATCAGTGGCGGAAAAATTTATGCCGAGAACACTAATTCATCGGGAAGAGCTTTTGCGATTTTAATGTCAGATAAGACAAAATTATCATTATCAGATAATATTGATATATCTGCTGCAGGTGGAAATACGCATGGATCGATATATTATGGTTACAGTGCTAAATCTTGTGCTACTATTGTCGCAGTGGATTTAAAAACGATAAATGACTCATTCAAATTTGTGGTAAGTGACCTTGCAATGGAGGCCAGTTCATCATTGAAAAACTGGATCAAAGGTTCATCCGGGAACATGGAGACGTTAGTCGAAGGGATTCATTTAAGCATTGTCAATCATAATTCTAATGTAGGATATGCGTACAAGTATCAGAGTTACGAAGCGAGAGCGGTGGGCAACTATATCCGTATTATGGATCCAAAGGCTGAATCCAGTTTGATTCCGGCAGGAAATATTAAAAGTGCGGAAATCCAGTTACCTTCCGATCCGGAAAAGTATCAGGTTACGATTACGTATGACAAAACTGAGGATGGGACTGAGAAAGTAGAGACGGTCAAGTACACTAAAGCCCAAGTTACAGTATCCGGAATTATAGATGAAATTCTGATGAGAAACACTGGAACGGATGGGTTAGAAATCAGTGTGGGAAGAACAGAAAATCCAATTGATGGAGATATTACAGTAGATTCAGGCAACGCTGACGATAAACCGGTTCTGCTTAAGGGAAAGATCACTGGAAAAGTAAATGTTGTTGGAACGGGAACTTTGGAATCTGAAATTAACTGCAGCGGTTTCAATGGAGAGACAAAAAGTACGATCCATATTACAGGTGGGGAGATTATTGGAACTGTGAATGCAGATAATGCGAATGAGTCTGTTATCACATTGACCTCTGCAGATCTGATTGTAGATGGTAATGCGCATATTGTAGATCAGTCCGTTTATTCTTCGCAAAATCGATATGCGATCAGTGCAATTGGTGGAGTATCAGTAACAATGAATGATGGACGGATTGAGTCAACAAATAACACAGCTGTTTATATAAACAGACTTGGAAGCAGCGGATTACAGAAAGACCATGCTAAGTTCGAGATGACAGGGGGAACGATCAAAGGCGGAGAGTATGGTTTAAAGCATACCCAACTAAATGAAATTACCTTGTCAGGCGGAACAATTTCCGGTGGTAAGAATCAGCCGGATGTTTATATGGCTTGGGAGAAAAACAGTGTCAGCGGGACTGCAAAATTTACGGTTAAAGGAAATTTCCCGTTCGCATCTATGAAGATCGAAAGTGCATCAAAAATAAATGAGATCGATTTTACAAAGGCAACGGCAACAGGAGAAGAAAACCTTCAAATTAATCTCCCGTGGGACGGAAATGAAACAGGGGCGAACATGAAGCTTTTCAAAGCCTCGACCTCAAATTATCGGGATCTCCTTAAACATATTACACTGTCAGGCGGAAAGACTCCAATCTTTGCAGTATATAATGAGCGTATGATTTCTGAAAATCCGGAAACCACTGAGATTTATGCGTTCAGCGCACCAAATCTTTATACGGTTCACGTGAAGTATTATACTAAAAGCAGCGAAGCGGCTCCGTTTTACGATGAATATCTTCTGAATCTTGACAATAGTCATCGAAGCTATTTGAGCAATCTCGGGTTGCCAGATGGTGCGGCTTTTTCAGTATGGAGGTACAAAGAAGATTCAAACAGAAATGGTACTGCGACAGATACAACAGTAACAGTGAATCATCTTGTCGAAGATAGGTTAAATCCACAAGGTCAAATACCGGAAATTGAACTTTACGCAGGATATCAGGTTAAGTTTGACGCAGCAATATCATCTGATGATATCAAAGAGAATTTTGCGACTATAAAGGGAACTTCAGATGGAACAAAAGTATACTATACAAATTCTAATTATCAAGGATACACTGGAGAAGCGCTCAGAGCAGAAGCAAAGAAAGAGGATAGTAAGGCGAGCTTTGCAACAGTAGATGTAGAAAATGGTAAATTTTCTATTGAATTGAATAATCTCTCTGTTGATACGTCATATACATATTATCTTGTAGCAGAGAATGATAATAATGATGTGTCGGAAATGCAGACAGTCAAATTTAAGACTCTCAAACGCACGCTGACAACGGATGATTTCCAGATAGTTGGATCCACTGAATTTACCTATACACATAATGGTGATATACATGAGATAGAAGTGCGACCTGTAGAGGGAAAAGAAGGATCGTTTGGCATCGGTGCTGTTCAGTATAAGGAAAAAGTTGGTGCAGAGGATGATGATAATTTCATCGGTGCTCCGGCGGCAGCAGGAACCTATGGAATCTATGTAAGCACCAATAGTGAAAATGGAGTTGAACGTGTTACAAATTTGCGGATTGGAGAGATAACGATCAAGAAAGCCACGTTCAATCCTGACTGGTTTCAGACTGTAACAAGCATCGACTATGGAAAAGATGAAGAGGACTACCTTAAACCGGGAATAAAGGACGCTTATTCCGTTGGCGGACATACGGTGACAGGTTATGGAGAGATCCGGTTTGAACTGTATCGTGACGCAGAGTTGACCCAGAAGGTTTCGAGAAATGCAGAAGGACATTATGAGGTCAATGCAGATCCGGATCAAGAATATGCAACTTATTATATGGGAATTACCAGCAGCGGTGGAAAGAATGTGGAAGCGCAGGAAAATCCTGTACGCATAGGGACAGATTTAAAGATATATCGCGCTTCAAACACAATCTCCACAGTAACATGCCCGGATATCCGCTACGGAGAAACACCGAAGCCGGAGCTCACGGCAGCGGACACCACAGGAGAAATTAAATACATCTACAGTAGTAACGAAAACGGTGAATATAAGGAATGGAATGCAGAGAATAAACCTGGACTCTGGTATGTAAAGGCAGTCGTAAGCCAGAGCCAAAATTACAAGGAAGCGGAAAGCACCCCGGTCGCATTTACAGTCTCCAAAGCGCGGCTCGTTCCTTCTGTAAACATGCTCCAGTCAAAGACCTATGATGGAGGTACAAAGGCTGAAGGAACGCTCACCCTCAGCTCCGCTGACGGAAACCCGATCCTCTCAGAGGATGCGGCGGGATTAGAGGCAAAGGGAACTTTCACATGGACATCCAAGGACGCTGGAACAAACACTGTGAATGTTACAGGCATTGCGTTGGATTCCAAATTTGAGGATTGCTATGAACTTACAGCGAGTGAGCTTTCCAATGTCTCATGCAGCGATGCAAAGATCGAAAATGCCAAAATTCAGAACGTTTCTGTATGGCAGATTAGTGAATTGACCTACAATGGAAAGGAACAGCTGCCGGAAGTCGCGGCAACAGGAAGTACGATCGGTGGCACGGCTATCACCTTCCGCTATGGCCTCACAGCAGAACAGGCCGCAGACGAAACGCAGGCATTAAAAAATGCTCCTGCCTTCACCGACGCCGGCATCTATACGGTATATTACACTGCATCCGCAGCAAACCATGATTCCGTATCCGGCAGCTTTGAAATCGAGATCAAAAATGCCTCGATCACAGGCGTTGACGCAGCCGGATATACAGGAATCTACGACGGAAAGTCCCACGGAATCAAGATCACTCTTACCGGAAACGCTGGAGACGGTGAGATCCTTTACGGTGAGTCCGAAGATAACTGCACGCTCACAGAAAGCCCTGTATACAAGAACACAGGCAGCTATACCGTATACTACACGGTGACAAAGAAAAACTTTGACACCATAAGCGGCTCCGCAACCGTTGCGATCACCCCGGCACGGCTCACTGTGACGGCAGAATCAAGAAACGTGACCTATAAGGACGAACCGCCGGTATACAGCAGCACGTTCGAAGGTTTCGTAAACGGAGAAAACACAGAAGTCCTCGGCGGAACACTCTCCTACGAGTGCGCTTATGCGGCCGGCAGCGATGTGGACGAGTACAAGATCATCCCGTCGGGACTTACCGCTGAAAACGGAAATTATGAGATCACATATCAGCCAGGAAAACTGACCGTATCCCAGGCGAAGCCGGAGTTCGAACTTCGGAATCTGGATCAGTTAAACCGTGTCTATGACGCGAAAAACACCGCGCCGGAGGCATGGACGGACAGCGATGGAAACATGACCGTGACGATCAAAAAGGGCAGCGAGATCTTAACGGAAGCGCCGATGAATGCCGGAACCTACACGGTGGAAGTTCATACGGAAGCCGGAAAGAACTACGAGGCTGGAAGCCAGACATTCTCCTTTGAGATCAAAAAAGCACCGCTCAGTGTAAAAGCAGTGGATCAGAATGTCACAGTTGGAGATGCGATTCCGGAGTACACAGTCCTCTACGAAGGATTTGCAGGAACAGATACCGCGGATGTGCTGAACGGCAGCCTGCAGTTTACCTGTGAATATGCGCCAGACAGCGCGGCGGGCGATTACGCGATACAGCCGTCTGGTCTGACATCTGAGAATTACGAGATCCACTTTGAGAACGGAACACTTCATGCAGTCCGCAGGGCAAGCAGTGGATCCGATGATTCCGACAATTCCGGCGGTTCCGGCAGCACAAAGAACCCGGCGGCAACGAACTTTGGAAAGAATGTTTCTAACAACAGCTCTTCCGAAAACGATGCACAGGGAACCTGGAAACGCGATAATAAGGGCTGGTGGTTCGAATTCAAGGACGGCACCTATCCGGCAGGAGAAAAGATCAGTGATCAGAACGGTGAAAAGCTGGGCTGGATCCAGAAAGACGGAAAATGGTGGGCTTTCGGTTCTGACGGCTATCTGAAGACCGGCTGGGTGTTCGATGGCGCAAGCGGAAAATGGTATCTGCTTAATGAAAAGACCGGAATGCAGATTGGCTGGTATTACGATGAGTCAGGACGCTTCTGGTATTATCTCGATCCGGCGAGTGGAGCAATGCTCACAGGCTGGCAGTTCATCAATGGAAAATGGTACTACTTGTCAAAGACATCCGGAGCTGTGCCGCTTGGCTCCATGTACAGAGAAATCAGGACACCGGATGGATATTATGTCGACAAAGACGGTGCATGGGATGGACTTGAAGCAAAAGAAAAATAAGACATGAACAAAAAATCCGCAGGATCCTAAAAATGGGAACCTGCGGATTTTCATGTTTATACGGATAATACGTAAAACGGAACGTGGAAGCTTTAACCAAAGATCCGGAACACTCCGATAAAGGAAAGAACAACGCTCATCACGATAAAGCTGACAGCAGCAAGCAGCAGCTGGTTGTAAAGCTTGTCCTTATCAACAGACTCCGGCGCGCAGCCGACACAGATGCCGCCGACCGTGGACAGCGGACTGATGACGACGCCGTTGGTTCCGACGATGACACCGATCACGATGCTCATGGAGGAGATGCCTAAGGTCTGGCTCAGCTCCGCGGAGAGCGGGATCAGGGTCGGCATAACGACTCCGGTACCGCTGGAGACAGCGCCCATAAGTCCGCCGAGTACCATCATGATCGGCTGGGCAGTTCTCTCGCCTATGATGTTCTCAAGACCGTCAGATAAGAATGCGATGCCGCCGCAGGTATTGACAACGCTGATCAGGACGGACATGCCGCAGATCAGGATGATCGTGCTCCACGGAACAGCCGCGATGGCTTTTTTCTGGTCGACAGCGCCGAGCATTAAGAGAACACCCGCGCACGCGAAGGAGATCAGTCCGATATTCTGTCCAAAAAAGATTACGCCGATGAGGACCACGAGGATCGCGGCGAGTGTCAGAGTCTGATTCTTATCAAATCCCGTAAAGTGCGGTGTCGCAGCGTTTTCCATCTTTTTCGGGTGAAGACCTCCGAGCAGAAAGTAGGCACCGATGGAAAAGAGCGTCATGGCTGTGGCGTATGCGCCCCAGAGCGGAAGGTAACCGGAAAGGCTTTCACCGATGATATTGTTTTCCACGGAGAGCTGTTGTGCCACGATTCCGTTGATGGCGAGGGGGGACAGGCCTCCGACCATAATACCGCCCATGGTGACAAGACTCATCATCAAAACCGAGATTCCGTTTTCAACTGCGACGAACAGGGCAATCGGCATGATGACTGCGACGATCAGTCCGCCTGCGCCTGCCGCGGAGATGATCGCGCCGAAGAGAAAGAAGATCACCGGCAGAATCTTCGCGTTTCCTCTTGCGAGGCATACGATGTTCCTGGAAAGTGCCTGCGTGGTGCCGTTTAAGGTTGCGATACCAAACAGGAATGTGGTGGCAAGAACGATAAAGAATACGCTCGTCGGCCAGTTTCCGGTAACGACTTTTGAGACATTGATTTCAGTGCCGCATTTTGCCGCTGCGATGGAGAAAATGTATGCCGCGACAAGACCGACAACACCGGCATTCTTTTTTGTGACTGCGCTGAAGGCGATAACCGCGATCAGAACGATTAAAGATGCAACTGCAATCATGATGTTAGAACCTCCTTTTTCTGCAATCGAAATTCGTGTGAAATGAAGCCATAATACGCTTCACTTCCGGCATTTATGCGATATTTAAGCGAAAAAAAATCTCCCCATGCATTGCTGCATGAAGAGACGATGATTTTCACCGCGTTACCACTCTGATTCGTCCATAGAAGACGCTGCTTTACAGGGTACCGGCCGGATACCCTTTCCCTGTAACGGGAGAACCCGTTTCCGCCTACCGTTCAAGTTCAGCGGAACCGCTCAGAAGCGAGTTCGAACTGTTTCATCCCACCGTGCTCCCAGCAACCACGGCTCTCTGTGGGGAATCCTGCAGCCTACTATTCTTCGTCTACGCGTATTTCGATTTTTTACGGTATCATTTTACTACTTTAATGTAAGATAGTCAAGAAAAAATTTGAAAAATTACAGCGAAATAGTTTGAAAAATCACAGCAGACGATCGAAATTGCCCGGGAACATTCATCGTTTTTATCATGACTCCGCAGACGGAATTAAGATCACTGATGCGTAGAACATCCCGTTCTTCCATTCAAACCGCGCATCTCCATGGTGCCGTTCAGCGATGAGACGGATAGACTGGGTGCCTATGCCGGGGCCACTGTGCTTTGTGGAGAGAAAACGCTTTCCTTCAAGAACAGGAGGCTTTCTGCAGGGATTGTCCACCGTGATGGCTATGAGGGAGGTGCCGGTCTGGCGGATATGGACCTTGATCGCGCCGCTTTCATCGTTTTCCCGACATGCGTCCACCGCGTTTTCCAGTAAATTTCCCAAAAGGACGCAGAATTCCGGCTCCGGGACCGGTATTTTCTTTTCCAGCTGTGCCTGGATCTCCAGAGCAGTTCCGGCTTTTTCTGCAATCTGCGCGTAGTAGCTAAGGATCGCGTTGACGGCCTGATTTTCACAGTAAGAAGGCAGCCATTCCGGCATCATATGTTTCCGGAAGGACGCGAGATAGTCTGAGATCGCGTCAAGATCTTTGTTCGCCGCGTATCCTGAGAGAACCGTGAGATGCTGACGGAGATCATGGCGGGCGATCCGCGTCTCGTCGATGGAGCGCTGGAGATTGCGGTACTGGGCGCTCTGGAGCTGCAAAAGCTCATTTTCCCTCAAAAGTCTCGTGTTCTGGTTCATCTCCGATGCCATCAGGTAGAACATAAAATAGAAGAGCAGGAGGAATGTCAGGAGCGCCAGAATTAAAATCGGGTAAAACTTCATGACCCGGTTCGTGTAGAGCGTCTCATAGTAGCGCGGACGAATCAGGCGGTTCAGCAGAAAGAATGCCGCCGGGAATACCCAGAATATATACCAGGTCTTCGCCATTTCGATATCTTCCACCAGCCATTTCGCGGCATGGGTTGCCGGATACCATACGATGACCACGATGAGAACGGAGAGCAGCAGGTGGATCCCCGCGCCCGGAAGCGTGAACAGACCGGAGGTGTTCGTCCGGTCAATGAGGGCATCTGCGACGAGTGTCAGGTTTGTGATGCAGGAGAAGACCGCGCAGACGGCGGTCAGGATACTGAACGGCTTCCAGAGGGCGAGATCACAGACCCGATGGAAGAATACCGCAAACAGGATAAAGGACGGCAGGACCCAGAAGTCTCTCGCAATCCCGAAGTCTGCGCAGACGAGGCCTCCGGCGAAAGCCCAGAGGATCGAGAGCGGGATACCGGTGAGAAAAATATTCAGCGGTTTTATGCGGAGCCGGTCCTGAACCGGAAGAAAGCAGAGAACCGCACAGGGCACCATGGAAAAAAACTCCAGAAAATACCGCATGACAAGGGACCAGAATGGGCTGTTCATACTCAACAATCTCCTCTCGTTTCTATATGTTCCATTATAACAAAGTTTTACTGTCCTGAAAGTACAACTCATGCAGGATTTTGACATCTTGTGCAGGGATGAGAAGTTTTAGGATACACAGAAAAAACGTCTGTAATGGATCAGGTAGATCCTTGTCAATGAGGCAGGAGTCTTATATGGATGAGATAAAATCTGCGGTAGAAATCCGGTGAGTGGAATATCATCGGATTCTGCCGCAGATTTTTTCAATATGGAACTTTTTATTATTTAGTGGAACGCCTCTTTTGCATACTGTTCCAGTTCATCCCTGAAATCCGGGTGCGCGATCGCGATCATGGCCTCGGCGCGCTCTCTTAAGGTCTTTCCGGAGAGATTTGCGATACCATACTCGGTCGCAACGCTCTGGATCATGGTACGCGGTGCGGAGACAGTGGAGCCGCCCGGGATGAACGGAACGATGTTGGACTTTAAGGTGCCGTCCTTTGCCTTTCTCGCGGAGTTGATGCAGATATATCCTTTTCCTCCGATGGAGCGGTAGGCACCCTCAAGGAAGTCCATCTGACCGCCGATGCCGGAGAGCTGTCGGGTTCCCGCGGACTCTGCATTCTCCTGACCCATAAGGTCAAGCTGTACACCGCCGTTGATGCTGATGACGTTCTTCATGGTTCCGATGCGCTGCGGATCATGGACATAGTCGAGATCAGCCGGGTGGAAAAGCTTCGGATTTTCTGCGATCCAGTCATAGAACTCCTGAGAGCCCATTGCGAGGTTCCATGTGGAGAGACCGGTGTCGAATTCTTTTTTTGCGTTTGTGAGCTTTCCCGCCTTCCAGAGGTTTAAGTAGGCATCGCTGATCGTACCGGTATGGCAGCCGAGATCCCTGAGATCGGATTCCGCCAACATGTTCGCGACAGTGAACGGAACGCCGCCGACGCCGAGAGATAGAACCGCGCCGTCCGGAATCTCGTTTACGACGAGCTTTGCGATCTGGATATCTGTCTCAGACGGAGCCTTGTAGGTTCTTATCGGAAGCGGCTCATGTTCGCCCTCTACGATATAATCCGCCTCGGAGAGATGGACACGGTGGGAACCGTCCACACCCTGAAGCTTCGGATAATGCTCATTGATCTCAAAGATCACAGTTCTTGCACTCTCAAACATGGTTCTCCATGCGAAGTTTGAGATGCCGAGACCACAGTAGCCGTTCTCATCCGGGGCAGATACCGGGACGAAGGCAACATCTGTCCGGATATAGCGCTGGCGGTAGAGCGTCGGGAGAAGGCGGAGTACCACCGGCATGAATTTTACGAGACCACGGGTCTGGAGTTTCCGTTCATAGTCACCGATATGCCAGCTGTAGTAGGAGAAGCTTTCCTGTTCCGGGTCAGCCTCAACAACCTCGATGCGCGGACGGATCACGAGACCGCCGCGAACTTTCACATCTTTTAAATGACCTTTTCTTGCGGCGAGCGCCTTGTCAAGAAGCTCCGGATATCCGCCGCCGAATCCATAGTCGACCCAGTCACCGTCTTTTACAGCAGCTGCAACGGCAGCTTCTGCAGTCACAAATTTGCTTTTAAAATTTTCCATATGTAATCCCTCACTATATAATATTTTCGGTAAAACATGAACGATACCATATATGTTCATTATAGGAGTTTTTTCGGTATGAAACAAGTAGATTATTGAGAGTTATGATATTGAATGGATATGGATCATATCAGAAAAAAATATATTTTATTCTGAATGCATGATCCGATCCTTCACATTTCGGATCGGAAACAACTTTATTTTTCGTCCAAGATGTAATATAATAAATTTATATTGCAGGCGGCAGAAATTACCGTTTCTGCCAAAAGAAAATAATGCATGAGGGGAGTCAAAACATGAAGGATTACATGAAGATCTACCAGGAATGGCTTGCCAATCCGTACTTTGACGAAAAGACGAAAGAAGAGCTTCGCGCAATCGCGAACGATGAAAACGAAATCAAGGAACGTTTCTATATGGATCTGGAGTTTGGTACCGCAGGACTTCGCGGAATCATCGGTGCCGGAATCAACCGTATGAATATCTATACAGTCCGCCGCGCGACTCAGGGACTTGCCAACTATATTATCAAACAGGGCGGAGCAGACAAGGGCGTTGCGATCGCGTTTGACTCCCGTCATATGTCCCCGGAATTTGCCATGGAGGCTGCAATGACACTCGCCGCAAACGGCATCAAGGCGTATAAATTCGAATCCCTGCGCCCGACACCGGAACTGTCCTTCGCAGTCCGTGAGTTAGGCTGCATCGCCGGTATCAACATCACCGCGAGCCATAACCCACCGGAATACAATGGATATAAGGTATACTGGGAGGACGGCGCACAGTTCACACCGCCGCATGATAAAGGGGTAACGGCTGAAGTTCTTGCGATCGAGGATCTCTCCACCGTGAAAACGACGACCGAGGAAGAGGCGTTAAAGAGCGGAAAATTCCAGGTGATCGGAAAAGAGATCGATGACAAATATATCGCCCAGGTAAAAGCCCAGGTAGTCAACCAGGAAGCGATCAACCGCATGCAGAAAGACATCACGATCGTCTACACACCGCTTCACGGAACCGGAAATATCCCGGCCCGCCGCGTTATGAAAGAGATCGGCTTCGAGAATGTCTATGTTGTGCCGGAGCAGGAACTTCCGAACGGAGATTTCCCGACCGTAAGCTACCCGAACCCGGAAGCCGCCGAGGCATTTGAGCTTGGCTTAAAGCTTGCGAAGGAGAAGAACGCGGACCTTGTTCTTGCAACGGACCCGGATGCAGACCGTCTCGGTGTCTATGTAAAAGATACAAAGTCCGGTGAATATATCCCGCTTACCGGAAATATGTCCGGCTCCCTGTTATGTGACTATGTGTTAAGCCAGAAACAGGCAGCAGGAAAGATCCCATCTGACGGCGAGGTCGTAAAGTCCATCGTTACCACAAATCTAGTTGACGCCGTTGCGAAACACTATGGCTGCAAGCTTGTCGAGGTTCTGACCGGCTTCAAGTATATCGGTCAGCAGATCTTAAAAGAAGAGACAACCGGCAAGGGAACCTATATGTTCGGTATGGAGGAGAGCTATGGCTGCCTGATCGGCACATATGCCCGTGATAAGGACGCGATCTCCGCAACTGCCGCTCTCTGTGAGGCTGCCGCTTACTACAAGGAAAAGGGCATGACCTTATGGGATGCGATGGTCGCAATGTACGAGAAGTATGGTTACTATAAGGATACCGTAAAATCCATCGGCTTAAAAGGAATTGAGGGACTTGCGAAGATCCAGGAAATTATGGAGAACTTCCGCAAGAACCCGCCGAAGGCACTTGGCGGTTACGAGGTAACTTCTGTCCGTGACTACAAGAAGAACACGATCACAGAGGTTGCGACGGGCGAAGTAAAGGAGACAGGTCTTCCGGAGTCCAATGTTCTTTACTATGATATGAACGACGGCGCATGGCTCTGCATCCGTCCGTCCGGAACCGAGCCGAAGATCAAATTCTACTATGGCGTTAAGGGAACCTCCCTTGATGATGCTGAGGCGAAGTCCAAAGCCGTCGGTGATGAGCTGATGGGCATGGTGGATAAGATGATGTAAGATCCCATAGGGTGGGGATAAGCGCAGGGAAGATGCTGCGAAACAATTAAGATCGAGTGCCTGAGGATCTGGCTGTGAAAAGCAGAGAGACTTGGGCAGAAAGGAAAAGCTCCCGGATGGGAACCGCATGTTATAGATATGATGTGGTTCTTTTCGGGAGCTTTTTTATCGCAAACGACTGCACCCGGTACGCGAAGGTGCCAGGCTTTGTTTCCTTTACAGGCGGGAGAGTTCAGCAAGGTACATCTGGGCTGCCGGGGAGAGGCGTACACGATTGCGGAAGATGCAGGAAGCAACAAGCTCACGATCGTGCCCGCTCTCGGGCCACAACCACTCCGGAACCGGAAGCGCGGTGATCTCAGGGGAATTTTCACGGTCATGAAGCGGAGCAATGCCGATCCCGATAGAATCCGTCTGCTCGACGATGCTGTAAAAAGAAGCACGGCTGTTCACATAGGTAATCCCGGAGAGCTGATCCTGACGGATAAGAGACTGGATTCCGTTCAGAATGCTGCTTTCTGCAGAAATCTGGGATGCCGCTTCGGCGGAATGCAGAACAAAACTGTATTGATCGAAAAGCTCCGGAGTCAGTGCATTTGGATCCTTCAGAACCGGATGGGCATTCCGGCAGAAAAGCTGAAGGGAAGAGTGAAACAGGATCTGTTCTTCCAGACTGTGAAGAGCCAGAAGCTCCTGTACCTTTTCGTTTTGGGATTCCGGATACACGATGAAACCGATATCTGCATGTCCGGCATCGAGTTCCCGGATGACTTCGTGTCCTGCCAGCTCGCGGTAAAAAAGGCGGAATGTCCGATCGTGCTGATCAGAAAAGGCATGGATCGTCTTACTCAGGGCATCATTCTCGGGAAAACAGCAGTCTGCAGCAATCCGAAGACGGCAGGAGTCCAGGTGCTCCCGGAATGTCTGGCGGAACTGCTCTGCATGTTCAAGGAGATCCCGGCTCATATCGAGAAACAGACGTCCGGATTCCGTCGGGATGATCCCTGTTTTTCCGCGGGTAAAGATCGTGATCCCGTATTCTTTTTCTGTCTCACGGAGAACTTTACTCAGGTACGGCTGGGTCACAGACAGCCGCTTTGCGGCCGCCGATAGAGAGCCGGAGTCGGAGATCTCGAGGAGATATTGCATGTTTTGAAGGTTCATTTGGAGGTAGCTCCTTTGTTGTAAAAAAATCATAAAAATAGTATAATTAAGTCTATATGAAAACAATGAATCTGTCAAACAGGAGAGATGTGGAAAGTCAGCAGTAAAGTCTGCTGCTACCGCTGCAACAGATGGAAATACGACTTGAAAAATTTTTGCTCGTGAAGAGCAGTCAGACAAAAAAATAATGAAAGGAAGATCCGGATTCCGGACAGAAGCGATGGATAAAAAAGAATTTGTTTTAAAAGCAGTTGCGGACAAAAAAGACCTGATCGTCGAGGTGAGTGACAAAATTTTTGATTATGCGGAGACAGGCTTTCATGAATTTAAGACCGCAAAACTCTACGAGGATGTTCTGAAAAAAGAAGGATTCCAGGTGGAAATGGGAGTCGGCGGCATGCCGACGGCATTTAAAGCTACATATGGAACAGAAAAGCCGGTGATCGGATTTTTAGCGGAATATGACGCTCTTCCGGAGCTGTCCCAGGAAGGCGGCTGCACGATGAGAAAGAAAGCCGAAGGGGAGAACCCGGACGGACATGGCTGCGGCCACAACCTGCTCGGTGCGGGAGCCATGGCGGCAGCGCTTGCAGTGAAAGCGTATCTTGAGGAGCATCCGGAAGCGGGAAGCGTGGTCCTTTTTGGATGCCCGAGCGAGGAAAAAGGCGACGGCAAGGCGATCATGGCAAGAGAGGGAATCTTTGACGGCGTGGATGCGGCGTTCACCTGGCATCCGGGCGATAAGAACGAAATCTGGTCGGAGTCCACTCTGGCGAATGTCAGCGTCTTCTTTAACTTCAAAGGTGTGACCTCCCATGCAGCGGCAGCTCCGGAACTCGGAAGATCTGCGCTGGATGCGGCGGAACTCATGAGCGTCGGCGTCAATTATCTTCGGGAACATATCATCTCTGACGCGAGGGTCCACTACGCGTACCGTGATGTCGGAGGAATCGCCCCGAATGTTGTCCAGGGACACAGCCGCGTTCACTATTTCATCCGCGCGCCAAAGTCCTGGCAGGTAAAGGAAATCTACAGGCGTGTGGTTGATGTGGCAGAAGGCGCTGCAAAGATGACAGGGACTGAGATGACATATGAGCTCTATGCAGGCCTTTCCGATTACATCCCGAACCATGTACTCTCGGAAGTTCTTCATGAGTCCATGGAGGAGATCGGCGCTCCGGCTTACGATGAGGCGGATTTTGCGCTGGCATCCAGATTCTTCCATGAGACCGCGACGCCGGAGGAACTGGAGGCAAAGCGAGCGTCCCTGCGGAAACTCTTTGGTGCAGATCATCTGGATGAGATCGAAGCCCGCCCGCTCCACACCCAGATCTCTCCGCTTGTATGGACTGGAAAGGTCCAGGCGGGTTCCACCGACGTCGGCGATGCCAGCTATGTGATCCCAACGGCGATGTGTACCACGGCGACAGCGACTCTCGGCACTGCCGCCCACACCTGGCAGATGACCGCACACGGCAACACGGAGATCGCCCACAAGGCAATGTTAAATGCGGGTGAGGCCATAGCATTGGCCGCCTTAAAGACCATGGAAAGCCCGGAAATCTTAAAGAAAGCCCACGACGAATGGCTGGCCGAGACAAACGGCATCTACGAATGCCCGATCCCGAAGGAGATCGGACCGAGGCTGGAGGATTAAGGGAGCTGCGTGCACAATCGAAAATAGAGGAGCAATACAATGAGACAGGAAACCATAGACAGGATCCGAAAATTCACCGATGACCGCGACTGGAACCAGTTCCATTCTGCTGCCAATCTGGCAAAATCCATTGTCATTGAGGCAGCAGAACTTCTGGAATGCTTTCAGTGGAGTGATGAGGAGTATGATCTTCAGCATGTGAAAGAAGAGCTGGCAGATGTGATCGTCTACTCACAGAACCTTTTAGACAAGCTGGGGCTGGATGCAGATGAGATCGTGAATATGAAAATGGGGATGAATGAGAAAAAGTATCCGGTGGAAAAGGCGCGGGGGAAGTCTGCGAAGTATGATCAGTTGTAGGGACTAGAGAAGAATGCTGCAGGGCAGCCATACAGCGTGGATTGGCTGCCGGCGGATCTTGGAGTTGTGGGGAAGATTGAGAAGTGGATGGAGAAAGAAATCTGATAAATTTTTTGCTTTCGATATGCAAGACCAAATTATAGGACACCTAATGTGATATACTGTGTCTCAAAGAGGTACAGAAAGTCAAACATATGGAAAATATCCATAGGATCCTGCGAATCTGCGGATAACCCGATCGGGCAGATGGTGATGGATTCAGAAAATATGGAAAGAAAAATGCAAAGGAATCTCTGAATGAAGAAACACAAAGTATACCTGCAGGACCTGCTCAATGAGTATCCGGAGTCGGAAGACTATCAGAAATTCTATACATATGTGATGGAGCTGATCAGGAGAGACGAGCTTGTTCCGATGAAAAATGCGAAGAGCAACGGCCGGAGACCGGCGCTTCCGCTCAGCTTCTGGAAATATGAAGACAAACCGGATTATACGGATATCTATGAGGAACTGAAGTATAAGTATCATCCTCTGATCAATACTTCCTATTACAGGAACCATCCGGAATGCTATGAGACGGACAAGGAGAAACTTCAGATTCTGAGTGATTATTTGAAAGATCATTCCAAACTGCTTGATATCGAGGAGACGATGAATGAGCGGAGCTTCGAGATCTTCCGTCGGGAAAAGTTTTTCCAGAGAGAGGGCGGTCTCGAATTTTGCAGGAAAATTGGGATCAGTCGGGAACAGCTGGCATTTTATGAGACTTCTGAGCCGCTCTCTTATTATTCCCGGTCCAAACAGACCCCTCAGAACATTCTGATCGTGGAGAATAAAGACACATTTTTTGATATCCGGCGCTGTATGAATGCGGGGCATGACCGGATCCTTGGAAAACAGTTTGGTACTGTGATCTACGGGGCAGGAAAAGGAATCTGGAAGACGTTTGCGGATTATGTGAATGGGGCAGAATCCTATTTCCTTGGGGATAATGAATTGTTCTATTTAGGAGATCTTGATTATGAGGGGATTCTGATCTATGAACATCTTCTGGAGCAGAAAGAGTACCAATGGGACAGGCAGGGAAATGGCAGTGCCGAAATGATCCAACTTTTCCGGAAAGCATACGAGGCGATGCTGGATAAGGCGCTTCAGATTGGTTTTTCAGCTCTTCCTGACATGAAGGAAAAGCAGAATTCGAATATTGGAACGGTATTTCTGGATGTGTTTGATGAGGAGAGAAGGAGACAGATCCATGAAATCCTGTCAGCAGGAAAATATATTCCACAGGAAATTCTAAATGAGCATGACTGGTAGCCAACCGACAGAAGAGATACGGAAAGGTTATGATAAATGAACAAAACTGGTGATAAAAGATGATCGAGAAAGATTTTTTAAAGAATTTTGAGCAGCGAATGAAATTTGTCGGGAGGTATGCGTTGCTCTGCAGCAACAGCTTTGGAAAGCAGCAGTGGAAGGATTACGGCATAGAGACGCGGGATGAGCAGATGAATATGTTGTTTACACTGCTGCTTTTTATCATGGAGTATTCTTTGCGGGAAGAAAACTGCACGATGGACGATATTGCGGCGTTCGTGGAGGACATCAGTTACGAGTACCATGCGAAAAAGCTGAGCTTTGAGCAGAGTCGGGACTTTGCGAGATTTATGGTGGAGGATATCCTTGGAAACAGCGGTTCTTCCATGTATTTTAAGGCTTTTGACTATGAAAAACGGACATATAAGGAAATCAACATCCGTTATATCGACAACAAGGTCGTGTATCTGGAGAGTGGCGTCAGAAGAACATCCTATTACCTGACGGACGAGGGTTACAATATGATGCTCTCCACGATGGAAATGGAAAATAATCTGAAACTTTCGGTCCATGAAATGCTCTTTAAGCTGCATCTGGAAAAGGCAGATTATAACAGGGCTGTGGAAGATATCAAAAATATCTTCAGTCAGCTTAGAAAACAGAGCCAGAAGATCGAGGAGGCAATCCTGTCGGTCCGGAGAAATGCGTTGGCTTATTCAGTAGAAGAATATGGGCAGCTGGTGGAGGACAACATCAACACTGTAGTCGAGACAAGAGAAAAATTCAATCTTCACAGGCAGTTTATCGACGAGAAAATTGAAGAATTTGAAGAAAAACAGATGAATGCGGAAACATTCACGGAAAAAGAAAAGGGCAACCTGAACAATCTTCGTGTGATCGGAAGATATCTGACGCAGACTCTGGATGAACACCAGAGAATCCTCGGTCAGCATTTTGATCTGAAGAAATTATATGATGAAGAGCTGGAAAATTACTCGAACATGACACTGGTCCAGCGGTTTCCGTTCCGGAGTGATGTGTATGATAAGGTATTAAAAGATGTCTCGCTCCTGAAAAATGTTGATAAAATTTTTAGTCCGTTATTTACCGGACGGGTGGGGAAGATCTTTAATCCGGAGAAAATGCTGGAATATCAGAAAAAGTTAAAAAAAGCGGATGTGGAAGACGAGACCGTGGAGCTGGATTTTGATGAAGAGGAGTACAACCGGGAGAAAGAAGAGCGCAGGAAAGAACGGATGAAAAAATATGAGGGCTGTGTGAAGGGAATCCTGGAACAGCTTCTCAAATATAAAGAAATGACGCTGGAAATCTTAAATACGGTGTGTACAGAAGAAGAACGGACACAGCTTCTTCCGACTGCAGAGATTTTTCGCGAGGTGATCATCGAATTCCTGACAGCGGGCACAATCGATATCGGAGCACTTCAAAATGAACAATCGGATTATCTCATGGATGCGTCAGATGGGTTTGTACTGAATGAGATGTTACTTGGTCTGATGGAAGACCGGGAATTCCGGAAAATCGGAAAGATGTTTATTTTCCCGATGGAAGACAGTGCGCATGTGTACTTTAAGAATGTAATGGATGAAAACGGAAACAGAAGAAATTTCAGATGTTCCAACGTGGGATTCCGGTATGAGGAGAGATAGAAGATGGCATACGAAGCAGAGATGATCACATACAGCCAGAAAATATTTTATTATCTTTTGTGCCACGGGGCACTGAGTGACCTGGATGCGGAAGTCAATGATCTGTATCGCGCGTATGTGGAACATGAAGAGATCATGAATCTCGTGAAAAATCAGGCGGAAATTGCAGACTGCAGAATCGAGCGGTACGGGACGACGATCTATCTGATGCCGGATATCGACAATAAATACCTCGGTTTTACGAAGGCAGACCTGAAAAAAGAATTATGTAAACCGAATGCTACAGACCGGGATTATTATCTGGCACAGTTCGTAATCCTGACGCTGTTGGTGGAATTTTATGACGGACAGGGAAGTACCAGTAAATCCAGGGAATTTTTAAAACTCGGGGAGCTGCAGAATCTCGTATCAGAGCGTCTGAAAGCAGGACTTGCGCTTGAACAGGAGCGGGAACAGGATGGAACAAATCTTTACACAGAAATGTATGAAAATGTCCTGGATTACAAGAGTATGAGCGAGGCCTATGAGTCCTTAAAAAGCGCGGAAACGGGAAGCCGGTCAAAGTATACAAAGGAAGGCTATGTGAGCATTATCTGTGAGTTTCTCGATCGGCAAGGGTTGATCGTTTTCGTCCGGGAAGATGAGATGATCAAGACGACGGCAAAGCTGGACAATGTGATGGAGTATAAGATCCTGAATAAAGAAAACTATGCAAGGATCATGGAGGCATTGGGGGAAACATATGAGTAAGATAGCGAGGATCCGTATTTTAAACCTGAACTATAACAATAACACCATCAAAATTGATGACGAGATGTTTGACTTCAATGGTCAGAACACACTCATCTCCCTGAGAAACGGCGGCGGAAAAAGCGTGCTGGTACAGATGATTGTGAGCCTTTTTGTCAACCGCTCATATCGTGATTTCGGAGACCGGCCGTTTAAGAGCTATTTTACGACGAACCGGCCGACATTTATCATGACAGAATGGATCCTGGATAATAAAGCCGATCGTTTCCTGGCAGGTATGATGGTCAGGAAAAGCCAGCGGGAAGACAATGACGCGGAAGAGCTGGAAATGTACACTTTTACCGGCAATTATTCAAAAGCCTGCAGCTATGATATTGAGAATCTTCCGGTCATCAGACAGGAAGGTAGCAAAAAGATCCTGAGGGGATTTTCTGAATGCAAAAACCTGTTGGAGGAGATCAGTAAAAGTGAGTCGAGAAACTTTCGGCTGTATGACATGACCAGCTCCTATGGAAGAGGCCAGTATTTTAATAAACTTCGCGAGTATCAGGTCAACAATAAAGAATGGGAGAGCATCATCCGAAAGGTCAACCAGAAGGAGTCGGGACTTTCAGAGCTTTTCCAGAATGCCAAAGATGAGAAGAATCTGGTGGAAAACTGGTTCCTTCGCCCTATTGAAGATAAATTAAACCAGGAAAAGAATAAGACGGATGAGTTCCGGAAACTTGCGTTCCAGTTTATTGAACAATACAAGAGTAATCAGTCGAAAATTCAGCGGAAAGGGATCATTGAACAGTATTTTGAGGACACGAAGCCATTGAAAGTCCAGATCGATGATTATGTTCAGAAAGATCATGATGCAGCGGCTCTCAGAACAGAGATGATCCTTTATGTGAAGGCGCTGCAGAGAGAATTGAAGCGGCTGGAGACGGAAATTGCTGCCGGACAGGAGAAAATAGACCAGATCAAAAGGGAACAGAGACGGATCGTTTATGAGAAGCTCTCATATGGAATTTACATTGATGAGGACCGGAAGACAGCACTCCTTGCGAAGAGAACGCAGCAGGAGACGGCGATCACAGAGCTGACCTATCGGAAAAATCAGTTGACACGGGAGATCGACCGGTATGATCTTCATAAGCTCTATCAGGAATTAAAGGATTTTGAACGTCAGAAGGCCGAGGTAGATGCAAAGCTGCAGGTGCTTTTACAGAAGACGGAAGAATCAAAGGATGAGATCGGAAAGATCGGAAGTCAGCTGTATGCGCTGTATTCCGGGAAGGCAGAGAAGCTGGAGAAACAGAAGAAGCGGGAAGAAGAAAATCGTGTCGAGACTGAAAATACGAAAAAGGAAGTAGAGAAGGAATTCGGTGAAAATGAGCAGAAGATCCGAAAATTAGGCGTAGATATCGGTGCATTGACTTCAAGAGTGAAAAGCTTTGATGAGGTGGAAGACACCTTTAACAGAGAATTCAGTGCAGATCTGAGACGAAATATCGTAGGTCTTTATGTGGATGGTGCACTGGAGATTTTTCGGAAAGAAATGGAAGCAGGGCATCAGGAAAAGAAAAATGAATCGGCAAAATATGCCGGAAAACTTCTCGAGCAGGAACAGACACAAAAAAGACTTTCCCGGGAAATAGTGGATGGAAATTTAAAAGCCAACGATCTCGCACATCAGCTGGACAGTCTTTCTAAGAAACTTCTGGATCTGGAGAAACAGAAGAATGAACGCCTGAGAATCATGAAGTATGTCGGCATGGATGAAGCCCATATGGATCAGAAAAATCTGATTCTGGATCAGCTGGACGGAAAGATGAAAGAGCTGGACATGGAAAGAGACAGTCTGATCCAGAAAAAAGCCGCTCAGGAGAAACAGCTCCGGCAGCTGAAGGAAGGAAAAACGACAGAGCTTCCGGAAAATATCAGGACCTACCTGGAACAGAACGGAATCGACCCGGTATACGGAATGGAATGGCTCACGAAAAACGGACGGACGGCGGCAGAGAATGCGGAGCTTGTAAAGAAAAATCCGTTTATTCCGTATTCTGTTGTGATGGAGCGGGCGGATTTTGAACGGTTCAGAAAGAATGAGGAGGAACTGTATACGAGCTTTCCGATCCCGATCATCATAAAAGACGAACTGGAACAGGAGCGGCAATCTGTGGATGCGAGATTTGCAGTCTATGGAAATGTGCATTTTTATGTCATGTTCAATACACATCTTCTTGATCGGGAGGAGCTGGAAAAGATTCTGGAGACGATCAGGAGGAAGATTGAAAGTCTGAAAAAGTCAATCGGGGACAAGGAATCGGACCTGGAAACCTACCGAAACTATAGGAGTAAAATTGAAAGTCAGACGTTCAGTACCACTTTGTATCAGCAGACAGAAAAAGAGATTACGGATCAGAAAAAAGAGAGTGAATCAGTGAAAGAACGTCTCCAGGAGATCCGGCGGGAGCAGGGCAGACTGGATGAAGAAAAAGAAGAGACGAAAAAGCTTGCGGAGACGGTGAAACGGCAGATCGATAAGCTGAACAGGGAGAAGCACCAGTTTGATATTCTCTGCAAAAAATATGAGCAGTACGAGACAGAGCGGATGAGTCTGGAACGCCTGAACAAGGAAAATACAGAATTGACGGCGAAAGAAAGTGCTCTTAAGATCAGAATGATAGAGCTTCAGGAACAGGAGATTGGACTCCGGGCGCTGGTGAAGGAAATTTCGGAGCAGATCGACCGTGTGCAGAAACAAAAAGAAAAATTTGAAACTTTTGCTGAAACAGCCGGAAATCATGAACGTACCGGTCAGGAATCTGCGGATCCGGCAGAACTGGAAGCGAGATATTATGCACTGACGAAAGAAATATCGGATAGTGTCGATGAACTTCGAAAAGCGCAGAATGACTGGATCGGAAGAATCCAGGGGAAAAAGAAAGATATTCAAAAGAAAAATGAGGACAGCCGGATTCCGGAGGAGGAGTACCGGGAACTGATCTGCCCGGAAGAACAGTATGACAGCTGGAAATGTCAGAAAAAGCAGACAGAAAAAGAGCTGAATCAGGCAGTTGAAAAGAATGTCAGTCTGGGAGAACAACTGGGTGTTTTGAAACATCAGATCGAGACCAATATGAAAAACCTGAAAAAGGAAACGGGATTTGATCAGCCGGTCGATCGAAAGACGATTACAGACATAAACTTTAAAGAACGCTGGAATTTACAAGAATATGATCTCAGGACAGAGCTGCAGAAGCAGTCGCGTCTTCAGGAGAGAAATATCCAGCTGTCTGCACAGGTTGCGGTTGTAGCGGAATATGAGGATGAGATGCTTCCGGAAGCTGAAATGCTCACGCAGACAGAAGAGGGGCAAGAGGATGCCTTGACTGCCATCCAGGCACAGATTCCGGATATCCGAAATGCGGAGATCGAGGCTGTTAAAACGTATCAGAAAGAGATTCGCAGAAAAATGGCGGAGATTTCCAAAGCTCTGGATCAATGCAGACTCAGCATGTCAGAAATGATCCGCGAGATTGCGTCCGGTAAAGAGTACGCGGATGATTATTTCAGGAAAACGTTTGACAGCCTGCTCTCGCAGACTGCCAGTCCGCAGAATCTGTCCCGTCAGTTTGAGCTGAACCGCCAGGCATACGAAAATCAGCTGGAAAAACTGAAGATCGACCTTGCGCATATCGATGATGAGCAGAAAAATCTGGAAATGATGTTCCTGGAATACATTGAGCAGATCAATGCGAATATCGGCATGATTGACAAAAATTCTACGATCTCTGTGCGCGGCAGAAGCCTCAAAATGCTGCGAATCCAGGTACCGGACTGGGAGACGGAAAAAGAGCATTTCCGCCTGAAGCTGCATGATTATTTTGAACATGTGGTGAAAATGGGAATCGAGACGATCGAGAAGAATGAAAATCTGACGGAGTTCCTGGGACGGGTGATCACGACGAAAAAGCTGTATGATGACATCGTAGGAATCCAGAATGTGAAGATCCGGTTGTATAAAATCGAGGCGGAACGGGAGGTTGCGATCTCCTGGTCCGAGGTATCGGCAAACTCCGGCGGCGAAGGTTTCCTGTCCGCATTTGTGATCCTGACCTGTCTCTTAAGCTATATGAGGCGGGATGAGACCGACATCTTTAATTCCGGCGAGGAAGGAAAGGTCCTAATCATGGACAACCCGTTTGCGCAGACAAACGCGGAACATCTTCTGAAACCGCTGATCGAGATGGCGAAAAAGACGAACACGCAGCTGATCTGCCTTTCTGGGCTCGGAGGCGATTCCATCTATAACCGGTTTGACAACATCTATGTACTGAAACTCATCGAATCCAGCATCCGAAATGGAGTGCAGAGAGTTGACGTGACCCACGTGAAAGGCGATGATCCCAAAAGGATGGTATTATCAGACTTCAAGATGGAACAGATAAGTATGTTTGATATGGATTTTGAAGGGTAGGGATTTTCTGCACTGAAAATTCCGTATGATACTGTCGCGGCAGCAGATTTTTCCGATTCAGGATGCGAAGCATCGGCAAAATCCAGTTCCAGTACACAGGCGAAAAGGGCGTGTGTACTGGAACTGTTTGATATGGAGGCTGAGGAGTAGGAAACAGCGCGTTGCTTTCCGTAGTATCGGTTTTCTGTTATGATACTGGTAACGGAGGTGCACGAAATGGAGACAAAGGACGTTATTTTTGGACTGCGGACAAAAAAGAGTTTATCTCAGGACGAACTGGCTGCGAAGGTCATGGTCACGAGGCAGGCGGTGTCCCGATGGGAAAACGGAGTTTCCCATAGTTAAAGATACCACACCAAATATGATGAACCCACGCTTATACACTACCAGCTATAATAAACCGCAAGGACAGCAATTTGATGATACTGCTGTCCTTTCTTTTATAAAATTGCAGTACACATAAAAAAGCTGTAAAATGATAAATATATTTGTCCTTGTAACAATTCTCGGACATTTGCCTGTTATACTATCTGCAAAAAGCAAAGGAAGTGAGAATATGGAGCAGATTTTAATTGTCGAGGACGACAGTTTTTTGAATAAGATGTTAGACTATAACCTGACCGCAGACGGCTACGGCGTGACTTCTGCCCTAAATGCCAGAACCGCAGCCGACGCCATCCGCCAGCGGGAATTTAATTTAGTGCTGCTGGACATCAACCTGCCGGACGGGAACGGTTTTGAACTGTGCAAGCTGATAAAGCCCCAGCACCCGGATACCATCGTGATTTTCCTGACCGCCAACGATCAGGAGAGCGACCAGATACGGGGTTATGAGGTGGGCGCGGTGGACTACATCACAAAGCCCTTTGTGATCGGGGCCTTGCAGCGGAAAATCAAAGCCATGTTCGCCATGCTGGAACACCACAAACCGGCCAAGGACATTTACGACGACGGGCGGCTGTTTCTGGACTTCTCGGAGCAGACGGC
>NZ_WQPQ01000086.1:91053-152113 GCF_018785365.1 Clostridium sp. MCC344
TTAAACGGCAAGCCCCTGACTCTATCCCCGATGGAGTACAAAATGCTGAACCTGTTTCGTAAAAATCCCCGGCAAGTGCTGACCCGTGGGCAGCTTTTGGAAAAGCTGTGGGATATAGACGAAAGGTTTGTGGACGAACACACCCTGACAACCTCTATCAGCCGGATTCGCAGCAAGATTGAAGCCGACGGCGGCGCACCCTACATCAAGACCGTTTACGGCATGGGCTATCAATGGACGGGAGGCGAGGCAAAATGAAGTTTCAAAACCTCTCGGTAAAGCGGCTGTTTGGCCGGGTGGCAATAGGGCTTGCCCTCTCCATGTCCGGGATCACCATAGCCCTGTTTCTTGTGACAAAACAGATTGCGGTGCTGCTGACAGGCGGGACGCTGCTGCTGTGCGCCCTTGTGGGGATTTTTGTACTGACGCAGGCGTTTGGAAAGCGGCTGTCGCAGTTTACCGCTGACCTGTGCCAGACCTTAGACCACATGATCGCCGGGAATGAAGCGCCCCAGCGGCCAGAGGACAGCGAAACCCAGCTTGCCAGAATTGGACACCGGCTGGCAAGGCTCTATCAGATCATGCAGGAGAACCGCCGCCGGGTGGACGAGGAACGGCAGGAGTTACAGACCCTTGTATCGGATATTTCCCATCAAGTGAAAACGCCGGTAAGCAATCTGAAAATGGCGACGGACACGCTGCTGGAAAAGCCTATGACCAAGGCGGAGCGCACCGACTTTATCCGGGGAATCCGCAGCCAGACGGATAAGCTGGACTTTCTCTTTCAGGCCCTTGTGAAAACTTCCCGGCTGGAAACGGGCGTGATCCAGTTGGATAAGAAACCGGGCCGCCTCTTTGATACCGTGGCACAGGCCATGAGTGGAATTGTGTATGCAGCAGAGAAAAAGGAAATCGTCGTGTCCGTGGACTGCCCGGAGGATTTGACCGTTTTCCATGACAGCAAGTGGACATCCGAAGCCCTTTTTAACCTGCTGGACAATGCGGTGAAGTACACCCCGGCAGGCGGGAAAATCGCTGTGTCGGTGGTGCTGTGGGAAATGTATGTGGAAATCAAAGTAGCCGACACCGGCAAGGGCATTTCCGAAAGCAATCAGGCCGCCATCTTCCGGCGCTTCTATCGTGAGGAAGAAGTACACGAACAGCAGGGCGTGGGCATTGGCCTGTATCTGGCCCGCGAGATCGTAACACGGCAGGGCGGCTATATCAAAGTGGTTTCGGAGCCGGGCAAGGGTTCGGAATTTTCCATTATGTTGCCGACTAAATAAAGCACACTTATAAAAGGAGAAAACACCATGAAAAAAATCAATTTTTGCAAAGCAACAACAATCATCTTAATAATCAATGTTATTTTATCTATTGTTTTATTTTTCGTTGTTCCTGATAAAATAGCAATTCAATGGGTAGGTACATCCCCCAGCAATGCAGTAGATTCTTACTATGTATTTTTGGTGCCGGTATTGTCAGTGCTTTTTGCTTTTACGGGAAAACCTATTTTTACAATGTTCCTGTTTAGATTGTGGAATAGAACTAACGAGCATTTAGTGACATACTTAAATTTGTGTCTGCAAGTTGTATTTCTTACTTGTGAAATCTATATCGGATTATATAACCTATGTAATTTTAATGTTGCCATTAGTATAATTCTCATTGTGGAACTTATGATAGATGTGGTGATTGGATTGAAATTATTTCACAATCAATCTATCTAAAAGATTGTGTAGTATGATTCGGCGGACGACCATTTCCGGCTGTCCGCCGTGAATTTTTTTGAAATGTCCGAGCGTTGTAACATTTCACCCCGATTTTCAATGAAATTTTTTGGCCGCTGTAACATTTCGCGGACATTTGGGTTTTACAATACCCTTATCAAATATGGAGGTGATACAACTATGACATGGCCTTTTGAGAACGATACCAGCGTCATTGTAAAGAAATTAGCAAAACGCAATGTATCTTCAAATCGTATTTTTTGCTTTTTTAATGTTTTGACCATTGCGCTGGCAATTAGTTTGATTGTGGGAATCTCCTTATTCCAACAAGGCAGCAAAATTAGTGAACAAAAGATTTTGAATCAAATGCAGCAAGCTACCATCGGGGGGCTTACAGCAGAACAGATAGAAGTTCTGAAAAAAGAACCTGATCTTGAAGATATTGTACCCTATAAGCATAGTGATAGTTTTCTGATGGATGGGATCAAATTTGAAGCGGTTTATATGCCGACTGGTTTTGGAATTATAAAATCCTATGAATTAGTCAGTGGAACCTGTCCAGAACAGTACAATGAAATTGTAATTGATAAAAATGTTCAATTAGAGCTGGGGTATCAGCTAAATATAGGAGATACCATCACTTTACCAACGGCGGGGAGTAAAACAGAGGATTTCATCATTACTGGTTTTACTGATAATGTGGAAACAGGAACATTTTACTTTTATGTCTCCCCAGCGTATGCAGAACAGGGTGTGTTATTATCTGATATTCCATATAGTGCCTTGATTCGTGTAAATGGTGCCACGGAAATGGGACTTATTGATTTTGAGAATACAGTATATCGTCTGGCTTTATCCCAAGACATAAGCAGGAACCAACTTTATTTTAATAGCAAATTCTGTTCCTCACTTATTAGTGGATCAGGAATGGGAGGTGTTCTTTTAGCTACTCTTTTTATTGCATTTTCAAGCGGAATTGTCATATACAGTGTGTTCTACCTTTCGGTATCAAATCAAGTGTCGCAGATTGGACAGCTCAAAACTATTGGCATGACAGAAAAACAGATTAAGCGGATGATTCGTAAAGAGGGGTATCGTTTCTGCCTGTTCGGAATACCTGCCGGTATTACAGTAGGTATCATATTTGCATATTTGTTAGAGCCGAATGGAATAACGATTATCAATGCCATAGCCACAAGTATTTTTGCAATAATATTAGGTATTATCATCGTACAAATTTCCGTATACAAGCCCGCACAAATAGCTTCAAATATTTCCCCTATTGAAGCAACAAAATATGTTGGAAACGATCCAGAACTAAAAGAAAGTAGAGTGTGCAACAGGAAAAATCATATTCGTCTCTCACCGTATTCTTTAGCCGTATTGAGCGAAAAGCAGAATCGAAAAAAACACAATCTGACGATTGCCTCGCTTGCAATCGGCGGGATTTTATTTATGGTTGGAGCCACTTTTATATCATCATGGAATCCAGATTCCTTTGCGAGAATGGGGAATTTGGAAGATGGAGAATATTATATTACGATTAACCACAATACATTAGTCAATCCGAAACCGTATGGTATTTCGGAGTATCAAGTTGATACGCCTTTTTCACAGGAACTCATGGAAGAATTGCAACAAATCCCGGAAGTTAAAGAGATTTATGCTACGGAGAGAACCGCAGCTATTATTGAGTATCACAATGAACAATTAGAAATTCCCATTATTCCGATTACGCCTGATAATCAGGAAGAAATTTTGAAAACGTTTCCTGTTGATTGGACATACGAAACATTGGTGGAACAAGACGCTATGGTTATATTGGGAACAAGCGTACAGAAAGAAGTCTATCATACTTGCCCGTCAATAGGAGAAAAAGTGACATTACGATGGTTTGATGGAACTGAACACAGCATAGATGTTTTGATTGCCGGTACTTCCGAAAAAAGTATGAATGAGGGCTTTTATCTTCCAAAAGAAACCATAGAAAAGTTGTGGGGCGATATGGATTTAACAGCTTCCTTAACTTTGTCCGTACCTGAATATGAAAAAGTGGGTAAATCAGTAGAAAGCAAATTAAATAAAATACTGTCCCGACACCCTGATTTGGTAATGGAAACCTTACAAGAGGTAAAAGCATCTTCGGCAAATACGATTCATAATACCAGCGTACAAGTTTATGGAGTATCTGCCTTTGTCATTATGTTTAGCATTTTTAATCTGACAAACACCTTGATTAGTCGTATCAGTACAAGGAGAAAAGAATTTGGAATATTAGAGTCTATCGGTATGACAAAAAAACAGATAAAGAAAATGCTGCTGCATGAAAGTGTCTTACTGATTATTCCATGCTTGATTATTACGGTTGTGGCAGGAACCTTGATGGGTTATTTGTTAGTACGGATATTGTCTGCGAATGGATTAACTTATTTTCAATATGCTTTTCCTTTTATTCCATTACTGATTTACGGTGTCTGCTTAATAATAACACCTATTATAATTTCTGCTATCTGTCTAAAAATTCAATGCAGAAATTCGTTGGTGGAACGGATCAAAATGGCAAACTGATTTTGAAATGTCCGAGCTTTGTAACATTTCACCCCGATTTTCAATGAAAATTTTTGGCCGCTGTAACATTTCGCGGACATTTGGGTTTTACAATACCCTTATCAACAAAAGTGAGGAGGCGACGCAATGGAACTGACCCCGACCTTGATTTTGAATCTGGCGCTGCTGATCGTCCCGCCCGTTGCCCTTGTGCTGGTGTTCCGGCAATGGCTGGCCCGGCACATCCGCTGGACGGTTGCCTTGACTGCTCTCTGTGATGTTCTCCTATTTTGGGATGAATTGTTCTACTATGAGAGCTTCGGTCTGTTCGCTGTGCTGATTCTGGTGCAGTTGGCGGCCACCGGCGCAGCAGCGTTCCACATTTACAACAAACAAAGAAAGGATTGAATTTTATGAGCATTTTACAGACTATCGACCTGAAAAAGTATTACGGCACAGAGCCGAACATCACCCGCGCCCTTGACGGCGTGAACTTCTCCGTAAATGACGGCGAGTTTGTGGCCGTTGTGGGAACCTCCGGCAGCGGCAAGTCTACCCTGCTTCACATGATGGGCGGGCTGGACACCCCTACTTCCGGCAATGTGATTGTCCGGGACAAAGAGCTGTCGAAAATGAACGACGAACAGCTTACCATCTTCCGCCGCCGCAACATCGGTTTTATCTTCCAGAACTATAACCTTGTTCCCATTCTGAATGTGTATGAGAACATTGTCCTGCCGGTGGAGCTGGACGGGGACACGGTGGATCAGAAGTTTTTGGACGAGATCGTTCACCTGCTGGGACTGGAAGATAAACTGAAAAATATGCCGAACAATCTTTCCGGCGGACAGCAGCAGCGTGTGGCGATTGCCCGCGCCCTGATTACCAAACCGGCTATTGTGCTGGCCGACGAGCCGACTGGCAACCTTGACAGCAAGACCAGCGCCGAGGTGCTGGGGCTTATCAAGCGTACCAGTGCGGAGTTCCGGCAAACTGTTGTGATGATTACCCACAACAACGACATTGCCCGCCTTGCAGATCGGATTGTCCGCATTGAGGATGGCAAGATTGTGGAATAAGGAGGTGGCAGGCTATGACATGGCCTTTTGAAAATGATACCAGCGCCATTACAAAGAAGCTGGCAAAGAAAAGTTTGCAAAGCGAGAAGCGCCGGAATCTGATGGTAGTGATCGCCGTTGCGCTGGCGGCATTTCTGATCTGCTTTACGGGAATTGTAGCTACTTCCCTGACACAAATGCAGCGCAATCAGGTTGTCGATACTTATGAGGCGGTCTGGCTGGGCGTAGAGGAAAACGACATTGAAACCCTGAAAGGACTGCCGGAGTTTGAGCGCGTAGGCGGCTACTATATGCTCGGTGAGGAACTTTCGGAACAGGGCTATCATGCGTCCTATGTGTATTGTGACGCGCAAATGATGGAGATTGCCAAGGCGCAAATGAATCTGTTAGAGGGCCGGGTTCCTGAAAAGGCAAATGAAGTTGTCGTAAGCGAATACTTTCTTTCCACTTATGGAAACAATGCCAAGATCGGGGACAGTGTGACCTTAGATACCGAGAGTTTTCATGGTGATTATGTCGTTACCGGCATTATGGACAGCGTAAATGAAAAAGAAGCGAATACCTGCGCTATCATTCTTTCCAAAGCTGCCCTGACAGAATGGAAAGGGTTTGATCCGGCTGGGTATCGCGCCTATGTCCATTTCAAAAACAGCGACCAGTTGGTCGAGGAACTGATAACCTCTTATTGCAGGGAGATTGCAGAGGAATATCAGCTTCCTAATCCCAGCATGAACAACAAGTATTTTGCTTATGCTTCTAAATCCTTTGATTTTTTACCGATTGTTGGTGTGATTGTTATTGTTCTGATCGGCGGCTATATTGTGATTCAGAGTATCTTCCGTATCTCCATCAATGACAAAATCAGGAGCTACGGACAGCTTCGGACGATTGGTGCAACGCCAAAGCAAATCAAGCGGATTGTAAAGCGGGAGGGACGCAAACTCGGCAGTATCGGAATTTTGGTTGGTACAGTGCTGGGCGTATGCTGCGGTTTTCTTCTGTTTTCCAAGGGATTTAACGCTGTTTCCTATGTCGTTATGGTTTCCCTGACACTCATAAGCAGTTGGATCATGGTGTCTATTTCCATCCGTAAGCCGGTGAAAATCGCGGCAGGGATTTCCCCCATTGAAGCCGTCCGTTTTACCCCGGTGCAAAAGGACATCCGCAGCCGGAAAAAGAATATCAAGCTCAATCCTGTTTCAATGGGAATTGCGAATTTTAAGCGTGACCGCAAAAAGACAATCTCTATTATAGCGTCTTTGAGTTTGGGCGGAATTATCCTGCTTGTGGTATCCTCCATGGTTTTGCTGCGCTCCCCAGAGGCACTTGCAAGGCAGATTTATCCGTATGGTGACTATAAAATTTATTTACATTCCGAGTTGGCAGTAGAAGAAGCTATGGCAGCGGGAAATCCATTGAATGAGAAATTGAAGCAGGAAATTTTGGCCATTGATGGTGTAACCGATGTGATTACAAAAAGGCAAAGCCTTCATATAAATTATCGTGCCAACGGAATTGATGAGGCTGGTTGGTGTGATATACTAACTGAACAAAATTATTCTGCGGTTGAAGCTGCATTGATAGAGGGAACTATGCCAGCGGATGCACACAGCATCATAATTGATTCGCATACAAGTAATCGTGATAATATAAGAGTGGGAGAAACGGTTGAAGTTACCTCTGGGAAATCAACTATTCCTGTTACTATATCAGGGGTGTTTGACAACGATAGCATACCAACTGATGGACATGGAACAGTCCCAGTTGACTCTCCACTTGAATTTGCAACGGAAGCATTATTCCATGAATTACATCCAGAAATAGCTTCGTTTGACTATTCATGGAACATTGCAAGTGATCCGAAAAAAGCGGACAATGTAGAGTCTGAATTGAAAAATATTGTAGCCACTCATACTGATATTGCGTTAGAAAATATTGACACTATAATTGAGTATGAAAAAAATATAAATTCTTTTGTATTTGGCAGTATGGAGGTACTTTCATGGCTGGTATTCCTCTTTGGCGTTATCAACCTGATTAACACGACCCTCTCTAATCAAATGTCCAGAAAACAGGAAAACAGTGTTTTGCGTTCCATCGGTCTGACCCAAAAGCAGCTATGTAAAATGAATATCTGCGAGGGGCTGTGCTATGCGTTCTTTGCAACATTGGCGACGCTGATCGTTGGGCTTCCGGCTTCCATCTTTGCTTGTAGCAAATTTAGTGTAGGCGCTTTTGCCGGAAAAGTAGTGCCTTACAAATTCCCGGTTTTGGAAATGGGTCTGTTCATTCTGGTATTGTTCGGAATGGAGCTGATCTTATCTGTATGGACAATCCGCAGACAGAAAAAACAATCCCTGATTGAGCAAATGCGGGCGATGGAATAACCGTATGGGATCGGCGGGGCGGCGTGTGCTGCCCCGCTTTTTTCGCCATTTCTCAAAAAATTTTTGAAATGTCCGAGCTTTGTAACAATTCAGCCTGTTTTTTTGTCGAAATCAAAGGCACCTCGGACATTTATAGTTCTTCCAAAAGTTTGATGATAATATTACCATTCATGGAAGAAGCAATCTGTTATTGCAATAATGCGAAATTGACGATAGAAAGTTTTTCATATCTCGGTCAGCTCAACAATTACATTACTCTGCTGATACAGCCAGTCCGTAAATTCTTTCGGGCTGGCCGTTCCTGTTTTTACAGCCTTTTTTCTCTGTAAGGCTTCTTTCCTAAAGTCGGAAAAGGAAGCCTGTATTTTTTCCAGACGGTCAGCCGGAAAGCCTGCGGTATTTTTTACCCGGTTTATTTTGTTGCGCCAGTTCTGGCATTCATTTTTATAAAGCAGGTCATAGTTATTTTCTCTTGACCTCTCGTCAAATTCCCGCTTGTTTTGAAGCGCCTGTGCTTTTCGGCACTTGTCGCTGCACAGCTCATACCGCTGGCTCTTTGCCAGAAAATATTTTCCACAGACCTTGCACCGCCGGAAGCAAAGCCCCCAGTCATTCAGCCTGTTCAGATAATAGGTAATCAACGGGTAGAGGGACGCATAGGCAGACACACATTCTTCTGTGCGCCGGTTGTCCGGGAACCAGAGGTCAAGCCGGGTATCTTCTGACGGTGCGCCTTTGAAATAAAGGCTGCCAGCTTGAAATTGTTTCGGTTTTCCTGTCTCCCTGTCAAAGCTCATGGTTTCGTTTTGGAATACCCCGGTCAGTCTGCTCATTTTATCCATGAAGCGGTCACAGGCAGCGTTACGGTCACGGGGTTCTCTGGCAAGCAGATAGCTGTTCCAGATACGGAACGCCACATACATTTTCAGAGGGTCGTTGCTAAGATATTTCTCCCAAAGAAATTCGCTTGCCGCCTGCTCCAGCTCCGGCTGTTTCCATCGGTTGGAGTGGAGAGCTTGCCGCAGCGGAGAAAGCCCGTATAAGTTCCAGTCTCTGTCCGTGTCACGCTCAAAGTTTATCAAAAAAGTTCCCAGTGGGCGTGTCATATCACAAAGCACCTCTGCGTTTTGGCTCCCGTTCAGACGGAAGCGGATCTGCTGTTCTTCCCCAATCAAAATCCGCTCTTTCATTTTCTTCCTGTCCAGCGTCAGGACAAACAAAATCCTCTCAAAACATGGCTCATGCCGTATAAACTGATTCTCCATCCCTATCCCCTGCCTTTGTTTATGGTAATTATATAATTCAGTTATATCCGTTACACTCATGGTATCGCAGAATCATTGTTTTGTCAAGGATAGTACGCTATGATGATTGCGGTTGGTAATTTCGTACCGCACAGTACCTTGACAAGTGAATGACCGTCCAAAAGGGATATGACCGGCAGGAGAAGTGACGCATTCGGCGCACCAATGCAGGGAAACACCGCAGGAATGGGGCAGGAAAACGGCTTTTGGGGAGAACGGCAACAGGAAGCATTTTAACCTATTTGATTTATGGGAGGAACAGAATGAACGATAAAAAGAGATTGAACAGCTACGAGGATTTACCGCTGGTTCTGGATGTGGCGGACATTCAGCGGATTATGGGAATTTCAAGAGCGAGCGCCTATGAGCTGGTACACACACCCGGCTTTCCAGCGTTCCGCAGGGGCAGACTTATCAAGGTCAGCAAAATTGCTTTCTTTGAATGGATGGCAAAAGGCTCCGAAACCGTACCGGGAAGCGACAAATAAGCGTGAGGTATCATTCCCTGACTTGCAATACTGCCGCACTTTCCAAAGGGGCATACAGAGGGAAAAAAACTTAAAAATGATACCGAGACGCTACATCAAAACAGCCTATCTGCGTACATCAGATAGAAACGGAGAAAGGAGCCGGTTATGGCAAGAATGAGTAACAAGCGGCGGTTGGAATGGTCTTTCTTCTTAAATGACCGCAGCCGTATCACTTACAACGAACTGTGCCGGAAATGCCAGCACGAATGTAAACAGAGCTTCCGGGCGGTTGTGGTTGACTGCCCGAAGTATCTTTCCAAGCGTTCCAAGAAAAAGGACAAGACTGCCGGAAACGGCAAAATCCCTTAGGAACTAAGGGCGCACTTCTATACATAGTCTAAAGACCATGTATCGTGCGTCCTGCGGAGCTTACCTCTGCCGCTGATAAAATCAGCAATCCGAGGTCTGCGTTCGCTTCGCTCCGACAAGGTGGCTACACCCCCTTGCGCCGCTAAAGCGGCTATCCCCTGTGTACCCGCCGCAAAGAGAAATCCGCTCTGCGGTTTTCCCTTTTCATCGGGTTTTATAGAAGCACTGACACACGGACTGTCTGCGGATGGTCTTTCTTTATCTTATCAGCAAAGGATGTGAGAACATGGAAAAATCTTTGGAACAGTTGAAGCAGGAATATGAAAAAACCACTGTCCTGCTGGAACAGGAAAAACGGAAAATGCAGCGTTTGAAAAACCGGCAGGCGTATCTGGAAAGCGGTTCCCGGAAACAGAGGACGCACCGGCTGATTACCCGTGGGGCAGCTATTGAGAGCATTGCACCACAGACAAAGGAGCTATCCGAAGCGGAATTTTATTCCCTCATGGAAAGCATTTTGAATCTGCCGCAGGCGGAGCATTTCATCCGGTCTGCCACAGAGAACCACGCCCGTATTTCCGGGCAGGAGAAAGGCGGTGACTAAGGATAGCACTTTATCATTTTTCAATCGCACAGATCAAGCGCAGCGCCGGTCAGAGCGCCATTGCCAGCGCAGCCTATCGAGCCGGGGAGCGTCTTTACAGCAGCTACTATGGAGAAGTCAGCGACTACACCAAAAAGGGCGGCGTGATCGCTTCGGAAATCATGCTGCCGCCCCATGCGCCGGAAATATATCTTGACCGGGCGACCCTCTGGAATGCTGTGGAGAACTGCGAGAAACATCCAAAAGCACAGCTTGCCTATTCCTTTGATATTGCCATGCAGAATGAATTGACGCTGGAAGAAAACATGGAGCTGGCGAGGAAGTTCGTACAGGAGCAGTTTGTGACAAAAGGCATGATTGCCGACCTTGCTTTTCACAGCCCGGAGAAAGAGGACGGCGGCATCCCTAACCCGCATTTTCATGTGATGACAACCATGCGCCCTTTGAACCCGGATGGCACATGGGGACAAAAACAGCGTCGGGAATATCTTCTTGATGAAGATGGAAACCGAATCCGGGATAAAAACGGCGATTATATGTTTAACGCTGTCCATACAACAGACTGGCATGAGCCGGAAACGCTGGAACACTGGCGGGAGCAGTGGGCGGCTGCCGTTAATACAAAATTTGAGGAAAAAGGGCTGGATGTGCGTATCGACCACCGTTCCTATGTGCGGCAGGGGCTTGACCTGATACCTACTGTCCACGAGGGAGCTAATGTCCGGCAGATGGAAGCAAAGGGCATCCGCACCGAGAAAGGGGAACTGAACCGCTGGATTAAAGCCACCAACCGGCTCATGCAGGATGTGAGGAAGAAGATCAAAGCCCTGTTTGTCTGGATGGCAGAGGTAAAAGAAGAACTTTCCAAACCGCAGACACCGAGCCTTGCCGACCTGTTGATCGCTTATTACAACCAGCGCAACGCAGGGGCATGGAGCAATAAAGCCAGAACCGGAAACTTAAAGCAGTTTGCCGAAGCCGTCAATTATCTGACGGAAAACAAGCTGCTCACATTAGAGGATTTGCAGGAGCGTCTTTCCTCTGTCAGTGAAGAATTTGAAGCATTAAGCGGCTCCATGAAAAAGAAATCCGCCAGGATAAAGGAATTGCAGGAATTGATACGGGAGGGCGAGAATTACCAGCGGCTAAAACCTGTTCATACGGAATTGAACAATATCAAGTTTAAGAAACAGAGGGAGAAATTTGAAACATCCCACGATGCGGAGTTACGGCTGTTTTATGCCGCCCGCCGTATTCTGAAAGAAGAACTGGACGGAAAATCCATTGCCCTGAAAGCATGGAAACAGGAATATGCACAGTTAAAAACAGAGTATGCCGAACTGTCTCCGCAGCACAAGCCACTCCGGGAGGAAGTCATACGGCTGCGGCAGGTGCAGAACGCCGTAGATACCGCACTGCGCCGGAGGGAGCAGCCACAGGAAGTACAGAGAAAGAAACATGAGATGGAGCTATGATATAACCGGCAGCTTTACCGCTACCAGTATTTTTATGGAGGGAGCATTTGAATGTATTTGAAGCGGTGAAACAGTCTGTTACCACCCGGCAGGCTGCTTCATTCTATGGAATCCGGGTGGGGAGAAACGGCATGGTCTGCTGTCCATTCCACAATGACCGCACGCCCAGCATGAAAGTGGACAGCCGCTTTTACTGCTTCGGCTGCGGGGCTTCCGGGGATGTGATCGACTTGGCCGCTTTGCTGCATGGATTGGGGAAACGGGAAGCTGCGGTCAGGCTTGCGGAGGACTTCGGCGTTTCCTATGAGAAATCCGGCAATGCGCCGCCAGATAGGAAGCGTCACAACAGGTCACAGCCCCGACAAAAATCAGCGGAGCAGAGATTTCAGGAAACGGAACGGTATTGTTTCCGGGTGCTATGCGATTATCTGCGCCTGCTGGAGCATTGGAAAACAGCACACGCCCCACAGCCGCAGGATGCCATCTGGCATCCTCTTTTTGTGGAAGCGTTGCAGAGGATAAGCTACACAGAATACCTTTTGGATATTTTGTTATACGGAGAAATAGAAGAAAAAGCGGCATTGATCGCCGCACAGGGAAAGGAGGTGCTGCGGCTTGAACAGCGAATTTCAGAGCTTGCCGCCGGAAACGCAGGAAGTGGTCAAAAGGACGATGGACACAATGGAACCGGCGCAGACACCGGCAGAAATCCGGGAAACATTAGAGGGGACGCAGAAAGGCGGCGTGAAGAACAGCATCCGAAACTGCCTGACGGTGTTCCAGCGTGACCCTCTGTTTCGCGGGGCGCTGCGCCTGAACCTTTTGACGGAGCAGATTGACATTGTGAAGCCGCTGGGCTGGGAGCGCACCAGTACCACGCTGACCGACATGGACATGAACTACCTGCTTTTGTATCTGGAAGAAAATTACGGGCTTACCAGCGAGAAAAAGGTGCAGAGCGCCATCAAGATTGTTGCCAATGAAAACCGCTACCATCCAGTCAGGGATTACCTGAACAGCCTGCAATGGGACGGCACAGAGCGCATCCGTTACGCCCTGCATCACTTTCTGGGAGCCGATACGGACGAATACACCTATGAAGCCTTGAAACTGTTCCTGATGGGAGCCATCCGGCGGGTATTCAGACCGGGGAGCAAGTTTGAGGTCATGCTCTGTCTGGTTGGTGGTCAGGGAGCCGGGAAATCTACCTTTTTCCGGCTGCTGGCAGGCAGGGACGAATGGTTTTCAGACGATTTGAAAAAGCTGGACGATGAAAATGTGTACCGCAAGCTGCAAGGGCATTGGATTATCGAGATGTCGGAGATGATTGCCACAGCCAACGCCAAGAGTATTGAGGAAATCAAGTCATTCTTAAGCCGCCAGAAAGAAACCTACAAAGTGCCGTATGAGACACATCCGGCAGACCGGCTGCGGCAATGTGTATTTGGAGGGACGACCAACCGGCAGGACTTTTTGCCCCGTGATCGCACCGGCAACCGGCGCTTTCTCCCCGTGACGGTGTACCCGGAACGGGCGGAGGTTCACATACTGGACGATGAAGCGGCGGCGAGGGCGTATATCGAACAGATGTGGGCGGAAGCCATGACGGTTTATCGCAGTGGGAAGTATAAGCTGTCATTCAGCATGGAAATGAACCGATACCTGAACGCCCACCAGCAGGACTTTATGCAGGAAGACACACAGGCCGGCATGATCTACGCCTATTTGGAGGACTACACCGGCGACAGGGTATGTTCCAAGCAGCTTTATGAGGAAGCGCTGGGGAACTTAAATTCCCCGGCAGACTGGGAGACACGGGCAATCTGCGAGATTATGAATACCGGCATTGCGGGCGGCATCATACAGGGCTGGGTAGCCTACAAAAGCCCGAAGCGGTATAAGAAATACGGTTCTCAAAAAGGCTGGGAGCGTGTCAACCAAGCTCCGCCGGAGGGGGACGGTTTTCAGGAAATCACGGAAGAAGAAGCCCGGCAAATGGAACTTCCATTCTGAAAAGCCACCGGTTGACAGTTTGGTTGACGCTTTGGTTGACAGCCGGTTGACGGGGAAAAGCCTGATATTTGGGGCATTTCTCTCCTTTGTCAACCATGTCAACCAAGAAATCAAAGAAAAAGTAAAAAGTAATCATAGAGCGCCTATGGATTGTTTTCAAAGTCTTTTCTGCCGGTTGACACGGTTTGGTTGACACGGAGACAGTCTGCGGCTGTACACCTGTCTGACATTCCCTTGTCGGGCATATTTCATTTATGGAGGTAACTGCCTATGGCAAAAAGCAAAAACGAGAGCAATAACAAAAACAGCGGCACCCTGCTTACCGAAAAAGACGGCACCCAGTATTTTGTCATGGGGAAAGTCCGTATCAAGGTATCGGAGCATTTCGCACAGGATGGGAAGCCGCTTGACAGCCTGCTGGAAGATGTGATCCAGCACGCTGCCGCCGCTTCCTGAAAAAATACGGAATAACGACTGTCAATCAGCCCACGCTTATGATATACTTGTACCAGCGAGTATTGTATAAGCGTGGGTTGTTTCTTTTAGAAGGAGGATTTTTAACCGTGAAACAACCATACAATACAACGATTTATAACACTGCACTATATTTGAGATTGAGCCGTGACGATGAATTACAGGGGGAAAGCGGCAGTATCCAGACCCAGCGCATGATGCTTAGACAGTATGCCGCAGAGCATGGGCTGACCGTTGTAGACGAGTACATTGACGACGGATGGAGTGGGACAAATTTCGAGCGTCCAAGTTTCCAAAGGATGATTGATGACATCGAAGACGGGAAAATCAACTGCGTTGTCACAAAGGACTTATCCCGTCTGGGAAGAAACTATATCCTGACCGGTCAGTACACGGAAATCTATTTCCCCAGCAAGGGAGTACGCTACATTGCCATCAATGACAATGTGGACACCATCAACGGAGAAAGCGAGCTTGCACCGTTCTTAAACATCCTGAATGAAATGCACGCCCGACAGACCAGCAAAAAGGTCAAGGCTGCCATGCACACAAGATTTGCCAATGGCGCACACTATGGAGCCTATGCACCGCTGGGCTATGTAAAAGACCCGGACAAAAAAGGTCATCTTCTGATCGACCCGGAAACACGCTGGATTGTAGAGAAGATTTTTGACCTTGCTGTACACGGGCGTGGAGCCGCCAGCATTACACGGATTCTGGTGGAGGAAAAAGTACCTACCCCCGGCTGGCTGAACTATGAAAGATACGGGACTTTCGCCAATATCTACGCCGGTGCGCCCGCAGAAAAAGCCTATGCGTGGACGATAGCACAGGTCAAGAGCATTTTGAAAGAGGAAACCTACATCGGTCACAGCATTCACAACAAGCAGAGCAACATTTCATTCAAGAACAAGAAAAAGGTGCGGAAGCCGCAGGAAGAATGGTATCGTGTGGAAAATACCCACGAAGCCATCATTTCTGAAGAAGTGTTCCAAAAAGTTCAGGAGCTGATTGCAAGCAGACGCAGGAAACGCAGAAACGGTACGACACAGATTTTCGCAGGATTGATAAAATGTGCAGACTGCGGATGGTCTTTAGCCTATGGGGAAAACAAGCAGAATAAGAACCCATACGGGTACTACCATTGCAGCAAGAACGGGCAGGGATTACGCCAGTGTTCCATGCACTATATCCGCTATGATGTACTGTATGCCTATGTGCTTGCAAGACTGCAATACTGGTCTATGCTGGCACAGAAAGACGAGGACAAGCTGCTGAAACGCCTGCTCAATGCCAGCGACAGGGAAAGAAACTCTGCGAAGAAAAAGCAGGCTGCGGAGCTGAAAAAGGCAGAGAAGCGTAAAGCCGAGGTTGACGGGCTGTTTGCTAAAATGTATGAGGACTGGTCTGCCGGACGCATAACCGAGTATAACTTCAATATGCTGTCCGAGAAGTACCAGAACGAGCAAAAGGAGCTTGAAACAAAAATAAGACAGCTTCACGAAACGATGGAAGCCGCCGTACAGACCGCAGCGGATGCTGAAAAGTGGATTGCCCTGATGAAACAGTATGTCAACCCTGTGGAGCTGACCGCCGAACTTCTGAACACTCTAATTGAAAAAATAACCGTCCACGAAGCTGTCAAGGGCGAGGACGGAAGCCGTGAGCAGGAAGTAGAAATCTACTACCGCTTCATCGGCAAAATCGACTGACCTTTCTTTTTTACCCAACAATATCTTTAATTAAGGGAGACGGGTGAGACAGTTCCGAACACAGAGACCTTAAAGCTCTTGTCAAAGGGGTTCCGGACAGGTGGCTCAGAGAGCCCCGGAATAATCAACATGGAAAGGTAGGCTGCGGGTATAGCATTTGATCATTATAAATTTAGGAAAATGTGGATTTAGTCCTTGCAAATGCAGATTCTGCGAAAATGGGTATTTCCGAAAAATAGCAGAGGCAGATCGTGAGCTGGATAATACGCAAGATGTTGGAAGCATAGATAGCTTTCTTATGCAAAGCATGTCAAAAGAAAGAAGCACCAGAACCGGTGATATGCCGGAAATGGTGCTTCAAGTCTATTTTGAGGTTTCGACTTCCCTGTCGTTAAGATATTCTGCAAGGCTGTAATACAGCTCCCCCTCTCTTCCGCGGGTCTGTTTTGCAGCCGTCATGGAATTTAAGATCGCTTCCTGTTCGGCTTCCGCCGCAGCAAGAAAAGCCCGGTTGATCACATGCTCCGGAATTGCTGATATCTGGAGCAGTTCCTCCTCACGACCGGACGGGATCCGGTTTGCGGTTGTAAAGCCGATCATGACTTCTCCGCTTCCATGTCCCGTATAACCGCCGGTTCGTGCGATGCCAACTCCTGTTCTTTTCAGAATCCGTTTGAGCTGACGGCTTGTCAATGGGAGATCGGTAGCCAGAATACTCATGATCGAACCTTTATCTTCTTCGGATGCAGCCATATCATTCTTTTCCTGCTTCCATTCCAGGATTTTTGGACCAACAGCCTCTCCGTTCAGTACAAAATCTTCGGTTGCACCAAAGTTTGACTGAACCAGAACGCCGATGGTGTATTCCTTTTCGCCAATACAGATCACGCGGGATGCAGAGCCGATTCCACCCTTCATGCCGTAGCAGATGGTACCGGCACCGGCACCGACATCCCCTTCTTCGAATTCCTCGGCAGCAGCCTCAAAAGCCTGCCGCACTTCTTTTTCACCAACTGCACGTTTCTGGATCTGGTTGATCCGGCAGTCATTACACTCGCCAACGACCGGATTGATGCTCATGGGTTCCAGCCCATCGTTCTGACACTGTTCGATCACGATACCGGCAAGTGCATCCCAAACCTTTCCGACATTTAACGTATTTGTAAGGGCAATCGGTGTTTCAAGAGTCCCAAGCTCTTCTACCTGTACCAGACCGGCACTTTTCCCAAAGCCATTGTGGACATAGGCTGCTGCCGTATAGTGATTTGCAAATGCATTATCCGGTCCAGGGATGATCACGGTCACACCGGTATGATTTTCTTCCGTGTTCACAGTACAGTGTCCTACCAGTACACCAGGTACATCCGTAATCGCATTTCTTTTTCCTGTTTTCACTCTTCCGGGTACAATTCCGAAGTCCCGAATCCGTTTTTTCTCCACGTTGATTTCCTCCTTGGATTTTGTCGGCTATTTCTAATGATTGTATCATAGTTTTTGAGAAATAAAAACAGGATGGGGGGAAATTAGTGATTTAATGACATCAATCTACAAGGATGACAAAAAAACGGCAAAATAAAAGTAAGGGTGAATACAAGACAATCAAAAAAGCAATCGTAAAAAAATACGATTGCTTTTTTGCGTATTTCTGCATATAATATATTCAATAAGAGCAAAATGGAGGCGATTGATATGCGTGAAACAAGAATATTGGAGTTCAAGGAAACGATTACGAACACGTTTTTAAAAACAGTCAGTGCCTTTTCAAATTATGATGGCGGAACCATTCTTTTTGGTGTAGATGATGATGGAAATATAAAAGGTTTGCCGGATGTCAAGCAAGCTTGTCTGGATATTGAAAATAAAATCAATGACAGCATTACACCGCAGCCGGACTATACGCTTGAAATACAGAATAATGACCAGACGATAAAACTTACTGTGAAAAGTGGACTTCAGAAGCCGTATCTATATAAATCGAAAGCCTACAAGCGGAATGATACAGCAACGATAGAAGTAGACACTCTGGAGTTTTCAAGGCTGGTACTGGATGGAAAAAACATTCGATTTGAAGAATTGACTTGCAAAGATCAGGAACTGTCCTTTGAAATTTTACATCGTAAACTGAAAGAAACTGTCCGGATTGAAAATTTTGATAAGGATACGCTGAAAACATTGAACTTATATGACGATGTAAATGGATTCAATAATGCGGCAGGACTTTTGGCAGATAAAAATCATTTCCCCGGAATTGATATTGTCAAATTCGGAGAAAACATCAGTATCATTCAAAAGAGATCAACCTTTGAAAATATATCGGTTTTAGAGGTATATGAAAAGGCAATCGAGGTATTCAGAGACTATTATCAATACGAAGTAATACAAGGTGCTGATCGAAAGAAAATGGAGAAAATACCGGAAGCTGCTTTTCGAGAAGCAATCGCCAATGCTCTGATTCATAGAGTATGGGATGTGGATTCACAAATCAGAGTTTCGATGTTTGATGATCGAATCGATATTGTTTCTCCTGGTGGATTACCGTCCGGAATCACAGAGGAAGAATATCTGTCTGGAAAGCTTTCTGTTTTAAGAAATAGAAATCTTGCCAATGTATTTTATAGATTAGGATTCGTAGAGATATTTGGAACGGGAATTACAAGAATAAAACAACTCTATGCAGAAGCTTTGATAAAACCGGATTTTGAAGTTTCGGAAAATGCTATAAAAATTGTGCTTCCGATATTTGAAAAAAATGCTGATCTGACAGAAGATGAAATTGTAGTTTATAAGCTTTTGAGCAAGACGATGCTGAAGCCGATCAGCGAAGTTGCACCGTATGTACCTTTTGGTAAATCAAAGACAACAAAGCTACTGAAAGAAATGCGTCAAAAAGGTGTGATCACAGTGGAAGGAAAAGGCAAGGGTACAAAATATATTATTAGTTAAGACATGGGTTCCTGAAACAGTGTTTCAGAAATTCAAAGAACCCCATGTTACTACCCAATTTACTCCTAACAGGTAGTAACAACTTGCTCAATCTTGCTCTGATTTGCCACAATCTGTAATTTCAGAGCATATCACCATAATCCCCGGAATCCCTCACAAAACAGGGCATTCCGGGGTAAATCAAGGAGAAACAAAACTATGATAAAAGTATTATTTATTTGCCTCGGCAACATCTGCCGAAGCCCACTCGCCGAGTTCTACTTTAAAGATCTCGTAGCAAAACACAACCTTTCCGCTGAATTTTATATCGAATCCGCGGCGACCTCCTATGAGGAGACCGGAAACCCGGTACATCCCGGAACGAGAAAGAAGCTGGCAGCGGCAGGCATCTCCTGCGCGGGGAAGACTGCGAGATGTATGGAGAGGGAGGATTACCGGAAATTCGATTATCTGATCGGGATGGATCAGGCGAATATCAGGAATATAACACAGATCGCGGGCGGTGATCCGGAGAAGAAGATCTATAAGATGCTGGAATTTGCCGGAGATGGCTGGAAAGAGCTTAAAGCGGGAAAGCGGAACCTGGACAAGGTGCCGGATGTGGCGGACCCGTGGTATACGGGGAATTTTGATGATACCTGGCGGGATGTGACGGCCGGGTGTGAGGGATTATTAAAGTTTTTGGATTAGTTATTGAACTGCAAAATCCTGTTGTGGTGCATGGGAAAGGAGTGACCATGTACTGTAACTCGATGAGAGACAGAATGGTGTACTCGATATGGAAAACGATAAAGGATGGTATAGTGTAGCCAGCTGTTAGTATGTAGATCAGACTCTGCGGAACAGCTAATCGTGAATCGTAATAAGAAAGGAAAAAACATATGGTAAAAAAGATCATTCATGACCCCATGTTCCTCAGGCAGAAGTCTGTGGACGCGACCGAAGCCGATAAGCAGGTGGTGACAGACCTTTTAGACACCCTGCGGGCGAATCTGGACCGGTGTGTCGGGATGGCGGCGAATATGATCGGGGTGAAGAAGAATATTATTGTTGTGGCAGTGGGACCGTTTCAGTTTGCAATGATCAATCCGGTGATCACAAGGAAGAGCGGACCGTACGAGACGGAAGAGGGATGTCTTTCGCTGAGCGGTGTGAGACCATGCACGAGGTACCAGGAGATCGAGGTGGATTACCTGGATCAGAATTTTGTCAAGAGGCATGGAAAATATTCCGAATGGACAGCGCAGATCATCCAGCATGAAATAGATCACTGCAATGGAATCCTCATATAAATATATAATCGAGAAAGAACCTGGCGGCTGCCAGGTTCTTGTTTTCTCTCACTCACTTCTCAACCTCCGGATCCGTCGGATCCCAGTTCTGCTCAGCCGGGATCTTTTCTGCCGCCGAGCGCTCAAACGGGGCGGCGAGGTTGTCGCCAACGGTGACGACTGTTCCGGATGCGCAGTGGTCGTAGACCCATTTGCAGTCAGCTACGGTCATGCGGATGCAGCCGTGGGAGGCGGGTTCCCCGAGCTTGTTGTATTCCGCTGCCGGAATATTATAGATGCTGGTGGTCTTTCCAGGAACGCTGTGGAAAAGAATGCTGGTATTTCCGAGTCTTGTGCAGTACTGTCCGTAAGTGGATTCTACCAGAGCATGCCAGCGGTACTTGTTCGTGAGTTTAAAGGTTCCGACCGGAGTCGGAGTGCTCGATTTTCCCGGGGAGCAGATAAAGGTGCGGTACGGGATAATGTAACCGTTGTCTCCATCCGGTGCATATACGGTAACCTGGCAGCGGGAACGGTCAACAGTGATCCGGAAGGACGGTGCGGCGAGAATTCCTTCAAGATCCTGGATCAGTGAGCAGGAAGTTTCGTCAAAATAAAATTTGTATCCATTGATATACTGCCAGCCCTTGACGGCATATCCGTCGGAATCAAAGTAGTACCAGTTGTTGTTTGCATTCTGCCAGCCATTTTTCGTGAGCTTACCGCTCTCATTCCGGTAGATCAGACCGTCAGCCGTCTCATGAATCCCGGTCGTAAGGTCCTCCGGCGGAGTCTCCCGCTGTTTCACCATGCCGTTTACAGTCCAGCGGCCATCGGAATCGACCTGGAAGCCGTCCGGAGTTCTTGTTCCGGCCAGCAGCTGGCCTTTTTTATCAAAGTAGTAGCATTCTTCCATGCCGTCCTGGTCGGAATCGATCCAGTACCAGCCGTCTGCGGCGTAGGAGCCGTCTCCGAGATCGTATTTCCACTGGTTCGGTCCTCCCTGATTGGACCATGTTCCTGCATAGGAGGCCAACGGGTTGATGAGCAGTGCTGCGAAGGCTGCGCCGAGGCAGGTGCGGAGTGTATATTTTGTTTTCTGATTCATAATGAGGTTCTCCTGAAGGTAAAAATAAAATTCTTTTTCACATGAATATAGCTGCCTCGCGTTCCACACAGAGGAACCGAAACAGCTTCGCTTTTTATTCTAAGTATATCACTGGAAAAAATCAATCCTTTTTCTGAAAATCCTGCTACATGGACTTCACGCAGTCCCCAATCGTTCGAAAATCTTTACTTTTCGAAAAAAATGACTATAATAAAATATCAGGGCTCAAAATCCGGGGATCCGATATCGGTTTACAGATGCCGGATCCCTGAATTCCCAGCCCCGATAAAACATGAATAAGCAGCCATTTTTATTAACAAAATGGTAACAGTTACGCAAAGTGAGCGTATTATGAATGTTCTGCAAAATGCAGTTCATCAGATAAAAGACAGCGGGTAAGATTCAGGACCCGCACAACAAGACATCAAAGGAAGTGAACTACAATGAATATCGTAGACAAATTCGGAAATATCGTGGGAACAGAGGCCATGAAGGATCCGGAGAAAGCACGGCGACTTCTCCTCACCGGTTACCGCATGCAGGAGAAAAAGCTGCAGCTTTTCCCGGACCGCGCACTGCCGGAATCCGGACAGTATGTGGCGAAGATTGTCATGAAGAACATCATTGAAGCGCTTGCAAAACCGGAGCAGGCGGCGATGGTCAGCATTTTTGTCCCGGGCGAGCTCGTGACGGCAGCAGGCCTTACCCCGTACTCGGTGGAGGCGCTGTCCTGCTTTATCGCCGGAACGAAATGTGAGCAGGCATTTTTGAGAAGAACGGAGGAAGAGGGATTCCCCGAGACCATGTGCTCGTACCATAGGGTGTTCCTCGGAGCGGCGCTCAGCGGACTTCTCCCGAAACCGAAATGCACGGTCTACACGAACCTTGCGTGTGACGGCAACATGATGACATTTCCGTATCTGAAAGATAATTTCGGATGCGAGGGCTTTTATATCGATGTTCCGTATGAGAAAAATGAGGACTCCGTAAAATATGTTGCGGACCAGCTGAGAAAGCTGAAGGGATTCCTGGAGGAAGTGACAGGAAAGAAGATCACGGAGGAAGCAGTCGCAAAGGCGGTCGCGAACAGCAGGAAGGCATCTGAAAACTATCGGGCGCAGCTTGCCCTGAGAAAGGACCACGATCCTGTCACATCCCTGACGAATGAATTGTATGCACTCTTCATGTGCCATCTGATGGCCGGATCGGAAGAGGCAGTGAAATACACGAAACTTCTCCTTGAGGATGTGAAGAAAGCCCCGAAGGGCGAAGGACTCCATGTTCTCTGGATGCACATCATGCCGTTTTTGCAGGAGCCGGTGAAGGAAGTATTCAACTACAATCAGAAGATGCACATCCGCGCCTGCGATTTCATCGCCGATGGATTCCAGGAGATGCATCATGAGGATCCGTACGAGGCGATGGCGGAGAAGATGGTAAACTGCATCTATAACGGGAATGTGAACCAGAGGATCGAGGCCGCAAAGAACCTCGCAAAGGAGACGGATGTGGACGGCGCGATCCTGTTTGCCCATTGGGGATGCAAGGGAACGATCGGCGCGTCGAGCCTGATCAAGAGCTCCCTGGAGAAAGACGGACTGCCGACCATGATCCTCGACGGGGACGGATGCAATCCGGCCAACACCAGCGACGGTCAGGTTTCAACGAGACTTCAGGCATTCATTGAAATGCTGGAGAAGGCGAAAAGTGAGTAATCGATTCCAGATAAAAAATATTTGACGAAATGAAGCAAGCTGCGAAAGAGGATTGCGAACATCCTTTGACTTGTAAAAACGAATTGATTACAAAAAGGAGAAAATTTCATGATACATTATGTCTGTAAATACACCCCGATCGAGCTGTTTGCGGGCTTCGGGGAAACATGCGCGGTCCTGGAGGAGATGCCGGAGAACTTCGAGATGTCGGACCAGATCGCCCATGCAAATCTCTGCGGATTCGGAAAATCCGTGATCCAGGCAGTTCTGCAGGGAAAAGCGGATGAGCTTGTCATGGTGAACTGCTGTGACTCCATGCGCCGCGTGTACGATATCGCTGCGAGCACAGGAAAATGCAAATTTCTGTATATGCTGGATCTCCCGCATGACGACAATGAGTGCGAGAAGGAAAAGTTTGCGGCAGCGATCCGCCGCCTGAAAGAGGCGTATGAGAAGTATTCCGGGAAAACATTTGATAAAGCTGCATTTTTCCATTCTTTCGCGAAACTTCGCACAGAGACGAAACCATATATCGGCGTTCTCGGCGTGCGTGTCAGCGGTGTCCTGGAAGACATGATCCGGGAAAACATCCGGATGGATGTGGATAACCTCACCTGTACCGGAGGAAGACGGTTGACAGTGACTCCGGAGGAACTGGAAAAGATGGATGAGGACGCGATGTTCCTCGCCTATGCGGACGGACTTTTGGGGCAGATGCCGTGCTTCCGCATGAACCAGAGTTCAAGGAGAACAGCTCTCTATCTGGACCCGAATTTAAAGGGGATCATTTATCACACGATCAAATTCTGCGATTACTATGGATTTGAGTACGCGAGCATCAAGAAAAACATCAAAGTCCCGCTTTTGAAGATCGAGACGGACTTTACGAGCCAGAGTGCCGGACAGCTTCTGACGAGGATCCAGGCATTCTCGGAGACGATCGAAGGTTCGGAGGACATGGACCCGGGAAAAGGAATCAGCGAGGAGGCAAGAGAGAAGATGGCATCAGGAGTTTATTATGTAGCGGGAATTGACAGCGGATCCACAAGTACCGATGTTGTGATCCTGGATCAGGACGGAAAGATCAAGTCCACGATGATCATCCCGACCGGCGGAGGAGCGACCATGAGCGCGGAGAAGAGCCTGGAGCTGGCCGTGGAGAAAGCGGGAATTAAAAAGGAAGAGATCGTCCGCATTGATACGACAGGATACGGACGTGCCTACATCGACAGTGGTGACGACAGCATCACGGAGATCACCTGCCATGCGAAAGGCGCCCATTATCTGAATCCGAATGTCCGCACTGTCATCGACATCGGCGGACAGGACATCAAGGCGATCAGCATCGATGAGAACGGCGCGGTCAAGAACTTCCTGATGAACGATAAATGTGCGGCCGGAACGGGACGTTTCCTGGAGATGATGGCGAGAACACTGGGACTTTCCCTGGAGGAGATGAGCACGAGAGGTCTGAAATGGAAGAACAATGTGGTGATCTCCAGTATGTGTACCGTGTTCGCAGAGTCGGAGGTCGTATCGCTCGTGGCACAGAATAAAGATGTGGCAGATATCATTCACGGTCTGAATGTGTCCGTTGCTTCCAAGGTCGGCGCGCTGGCGGCCCGCCTCGGACAGAACAATCCTGGCGAGTACATGATGACCGGCGGCGTTGCGCAGAACCAGGGAATCGTTGAGGCGCTGGAGGAGAAACTCGGCGCGAAACTCTATATCTGCGATGAGGCGCAGCTCTGCGGAGCACTCGGTGCGGCATTGTTTGCGTACGAGAAGTGCCAGGCTGCGAAGTAAGGAAAAAGAGTAAAAAATCCGTCATTCCGTCATGAAAACTAATTTCATGGCAGAATGGCGGATTTTGTCTCAGCCAGATAAGCTTTTTGTGGGAGTAGCTGCAAGCGCATCTCATATGTAATTTATGAATGTGATAAATGGTCTGTGCGGATGCTCGTCCCCCGGAACAATGGATTTATCATTGGAATGTAATTCTTTTACCCGATCTTCTTATCTTCCTGAACCGGCTCGCATGTAACATCGATGCCGAGTTTCTTAAAGATATTTTTATCAACATTGGAGAGCATAACGGTCGTGTGGACCTGGCAGCCGCGGAGTTTCGGGAGCTGCTCTAACGCGATCCGGGCGTTGTCATCAGTAGCGGCACAGGTGGAGAGTGCGATCAGCACCTCGTCAGTGTGCAGTCTCGGGTTGACGCTGCCGAGATAGCGGACCTTTAACTCCTGGATCGGAGCGATGGACTCCGGGGAGATCAGGTCGATGGAGTGGTCGATCCCGCCGAGTTCTTTCACAGCGTTTAAGAGAACAGCTGCGGAAGCACCGAGGAGTTCCTTTGTCTTTCCGAGAACGATCTTTCCGTTCGGAAGCTCCATTGCAGCTGCCGGAGCGCCGGTTTTCTTCGCAAGTTCGATGGCAGCCGGAACAACCGGGCGGTCATTCGGGGAGATCTTTGCCTGCTTCATGATGAGCTCGATCTTGTATGCTTCGTTCTGGCAGGAATCGTCTTTTACGACTTTTTCAAGCGCCTGGTAGTAGCGGCGGATGATCTCCTGGCAGGAAGCTTCCCGGCACGCATCATCATCAAAGATGCAGAGTCCGGCCATGTTGACCCCCATATCGGTCGGGGACTTGTACGGGCATTCGCCGAAGATCCCTTCAAAGATCGCGCTCAGCACCGGATAGATCTCAACGTCACGGTTGTAGTTGACGGTAGTCTTTCCGTAAGCTTCCAGATGGAACGGATCGATCATGTTTACGTCGTTTAAGTCAGCGGTAGCGGCCTCGTAAGCTAAGTTTACCGGATGCTTTAACGGGAGGTTCCAGATCGGGAAAGTCTCGAATTTTGCGTATCCGGCCTTTACGCCGCGTTTGTTTTCATGGTAGAGCTGGGAAAGGCAGGTTGCCATCTTTCCGCTTCCCGGTCCCGGAGCTGTGACAACGACGAGCGGACGTGTTGTCTCGACATAATCGTTCTTTCCGTAACCTTCATCGCTGACGATGAGCGGGATATTGCTCGGGTAGCCGTCAATCTCGTAGTGGCGGTAAACCTTAAGACCGAGCTTTTCCAGTTTGTGTTTGAACTGCTGGATCGCCGGTGTGTCAACGTAGCGGGTGATCACGACGCTGCTGACATAGAGTCCGCGGTCGGTGAATACTCGGATCAGGCGCAGCACGTCGAGGTCGTATGTAATGCCCAGATCGTAGCGCACTTTGTTCTTTGTGATATCAGCGGCGTTGATCGCGATGACGATCTCCGCCTGGTCAGCGAGCTGCATCAGCATGCGGAGTTTGCTGTCCGGTTCAAAACCCGGAAGCACGCGGGATGCATGGTAATCATCATACAGCTTGCCGCCGAACTCCAGATATAATTTATCGCCGAATTTGCTGATTCTCTCACGGATATGGTCAGACTGCATGGCGAGGTATTTATCGTTGTCGAAACCCTGCTTAATCATTTGTTCTCTTCTCCTCTTAATCATGATAAATGAAAAGATCCGGTTCAGGGCATTCCTGAAAGACATCCGGGCGGACAAAGCCGTCATGGGGTGGACGTCTGGATCGGTTTCATATTGTTTTATTGTACCCGTCTATCTATTATCCACCAAAAACATCATTTTGAACAGTAGTTTTTTAATTTTTCTTTCCAAAATCCATATACTTATGCTATGATGATGATAACTATGGGAGAAGAACAGGAAGGACAAATATGAAAAAAATGCTATTTGCGTTCTCCATGGCGGGGATCCTGCTGTTATCAGCATGCGGAAGACCGGCAGCGGAGGAGACAGAGGCGGCAGAGACAACAGCGGAAGCGGAGCGTGCGCAGGAGACCAGCGGTGTCCTGGTGATCGAGGATGCCGGAGAAGATAAGAACAAAACAATCTCCGTGCGGATCGTGGATTCCTCGAACCCGGCGCTTCCCGGGCGTGAGGCGAAGAAAGTCCGCGGCATCTACATCACAGGTCCTGTGGCCGGAAATGGGGAAGTCTTAAACGGAGTTCTGGACGGCGCCCTGGCGGCTGGGATCAACGCGGTGGTCATCGACTTTAAGGAGGACCAGGGGAGGATCACATGCCCGGTGAGCGCTGCGACCGTGAATGAGATCGGTGCCAGCATTCCTTACGTCCGTGATATGAAAAGCCTGATCGAAAGCCTGAAGGAACGGGATCTCTATGTGATCGCGAGAGTTGCGGCTTTCCGGGATTCTTACCTTGCGGAGAAGAAGCCGGAGTGGAGTCTGACACTGCCGGACGGAAGTCTGTACCGGGATCGCCAGGGGATGGCCTGGGTGGATCCGTATCGCCACGAAGTCTGGGATTATCTTCTGGAAGTTGGGAATGAGGCGAAGGAACTTGGCTTTGATGAGGTCCAGTTCGATTATCTGAGATTCCCGAATGAGGCATCGGCCGGACAGGTCGTCTACGATGATGCGGTGATCCGGGGACGTTCCAAGACGGATACGATCCTGGAGTGTGCCAATTATTTATATGAAAATCTCGCATCCCAGGGACTTTTCGTGTCGGCAGATGTGTTCGGCACGATCATCGGGAGCGGAGTGGATTCCAGCGCTGTCGGCCAGGATTATACGGAGATGGCGAAGATCCTCGATTATATCTGTCCGATGATCTATCCGTCCCACTACAGTTCCGGAAACTTCGGGCTGGAGCATCCGGACATGGAACCTTATAAGACGATCTTCGGAGCGCTCCAGAAGTCCGGAAAAGTCCTGCTGGACGCGTCGAGAGCCGATAACCATGAGAGCCGCCAGGCGATTGTGCGCCCGTGGCTTCAGGACTTTACGGCGACATACCTCGGAGAGGGCAATTATATCACCTACGGGGCCGCTGAGGTCGCAGAGGAAGTCCGCGCCGTGCAGGATGCCGGATATGAGGAATGGATGCTGTGGAGCGCTGCGAATAAATACCACTTAGAGGGACTTTCTGCGGACGGAAGCAGCGCGGCTGCGGCGGAAGTTTCGACAGAAACTTCTGAAGAAGGCGAGACAGCGGGTGAAGATGCTGACGGGACTTCTGAGGCTGAGTCCGCGGCAGAAACCGCGCAGCAATAGAAAAGTATGCTATTGTACACGGGCAGAAATTTCCTAAACTGAAAATTCTGCAACATACAGCAGAAATCGAAAAATATAGTCACAAAACTTTATGTCTGGACCGGCCGGCGTCTGAAAAACGCCTGTCGGCCTGACAGAGCAGAGAGTAAAGTCATAGAACCTTATGCCAAAGGAGACACCGTCCTGAAAGGGGCGGCCGGACCCGGCAGAATGGAGAACAAAAAATGGAACAGATTCGTAAAACACCAGTGCCGGGAGAATTCTACCGGCACTTTAAAAATAAGTTATACCAGATCATTGCGGTCGCAACCCACTCGGAGACCGGGGAGGAGATGGTCGTCTACCAGGCTCTGTACGGAGATTTCAAGGTGTGGGTGCGCCCGTTATCGATGTTTTTAGAGGAGGTCGACCGGGAGAAATACCCGGATGCGGCCCAGAAATACAGGTTTGAGAGAGTACGTCTCGTGAAACCGAAAGATGCAGGTCAGTCCGGAACGAAATCAGCTCCTGAAAATGCCCAGCCGGAAAAAAATGATGCGAAAACCATTGATCAGGACGCAAAAAATCCGGCAGCGAAACAGTCAGCAGCGGCCAGCGAAAGCAGGAACGTGCAGATGACAGCCGGACAGGCGCCGGAGGAAGAACCGACGGTCAGCCAGGATCTTCTGGACTTCTTTGATGCGATGGACGAGAAGAATTACGACCGGATGCTGGAATGTCTGACGAAGCTTTCCGCGCATGCGACCCGGAAGGAACTCGATGACATCTGTCTGGTCCTGGACATCAATCCGCCGGCTGGCTGTGATGATAGCTTGTCTCAGATCATGTTCATCAAGCGCCACCTGGCGATGATCAGAAAGTTTGACGGGGAGAGATTGCGTTGACAGAAAAGGAAAATTCTTATGAGCGCCCGACCTTTAATATAGAAGAAGAGCTGAAAAAACTCCCAGCATCGCCGGGAGTTTATCTCATGCATGATAAGCACGATGAGATCATATATGTAGGAAAAGCGATCAGCTTAAAGAACCGTGTGCGCCAGTATTTCCAGAGCAGCCGCAACAAGACTGCGAAGATCGAAAAGATGGTCTCGAGGATCGCCCGGTTTGAGTACATCATCACAGATTCGGAGCTGGAGGCACTCGTTCTGGAGTGCAACCTGATCAAGGAACACAGACCTCGTTATAATACGATGTTAAAGGATGACAAGACGTATCCTTATATCAAGGTTACGACGGACGAGCCGTTCCCGAGAGTCCTGTTCTCCAGAACGATGAAGAAGGACAAATGCCGGTATTTCGGACCGTACACCAGCGCCGGGGCGGTAAAGGACACGATCGATCTGATCCACAAGCTCTGGAAGATCCGGACATGCAGCAGGAACCTTCCGAAAGATATCGGAAAGGACCGCCCGTGTCTGAATTACCACATTAAACAGTGCTCGGCACCCTGCCAGGGCTATATCTCCGAGGCAGAATATAAAAAGTCCGTCTCCGAGGTCATCGAGTTCCTGGACGGAAAATATACGCCGGTCTTGACGATGCTGGAGGAGAAGATGATGGCGTCCTCCGATGCGATGGAGTATGAGCAGGCCATCGAGTACCGGGAACTCTTAAACAGTGTGAAGCAGGTCGCCCAGAAGCAGAAGATCACGAGCCAGAGCATGGAGGACCGCGATGTGATCGCCATGGCGCGGGATGAGGCGGATGCGGTGGTCCAGGTATTCTTTGTCCGCGACGGAAAGATGATCGGACGGGAACATTTCCGTGTCTCCGCGTCTACGGCGGACAATAATTATCAGATCATCGGAAGCTTCGTAAAGCAGTTCTACGCGGGAACTCCGTTTATCCCGAGAGAGATCTGGGTTCAGGAAAAGTTCCCGGAGATGGACCTGATCGCGGAATGGCTCACGAAGCGCCGCGGGCAGGCGGTAAAATTCCTGGTCCCGAAAAAAGGGCAGAAAGAGCGCCTGGTGGAGCTTGCGGAGAAGAACGCGAAGCTTGTGCTCGATCAGGATAAAGATAAGATCAAGCGGGAGGAGCTCCGGACCATCGGCGCCATGAACCAGGTGGGCGAGTGGCTGGGACTTGGAAAAGTCCGCCGGATGGAGGCCTACGATATCTCCAACATCAGCGGGTTTGAGTCGGTCGGCTCGATGGTGGTCTTTGAGGATGGAAGACCGAAGAGGAATGACTACCGGAAATTTAAGATCAGGACGGTCCAGGGCCCGAACGATTACGCGTCCATGGAGGAGGTCCTGACGCGCCGGTTTACCCACGGGATGGAGGAGCTGGAAGAAGAAAGGAAGAACCGGGAAGACGGAGAGGAAGCACTGGACGGAAGATTCGGAAGCTTTACGAGATTCCCGGATCTGATCCTCATGGACGGCGGACGCGGACAGGTGAATATCGCACTGAAGGTCCTCGATGAGCTGCGGCTCGATATCCCGGTCTGCGGCATGGTAAAGGACGACAACCACCGGACGAGAGGTCTCTACTATAATAATGTGGAGATCCCGATCGACCGCCATTCCGAGGGATTCAAGCTTGTGACGAGGATCCAGGATGAGGCCCACCGGTTTGCGATCGAATATCACAGGAGTCTGCGAAGCAAAGCACAGGTCCATTCGATCCTGGATGATATTGAAGGGATCGGTCCGGCGAGAAGAAAGGCGCTGATGCGGAGATTTAAGTCACTGGAAGCGGTGCGGGACGCCTCCCTGGAGGAACTTGAGAGTACAGAGGGAATGAATAAGCGCGCGGCGGAGAGTGTGTATACGTATTTCCGTGAAAAAGACCGTATGCCTCAGATCTCAGAGTAGATGAAAATTTCGTGCCCCCAAAACTGTATCATACGGAATTTTCAGTTCAGAAAATTCCTACCCGTGAGAAGTAACAATTTCGTGACATTCTGCCCGTGATATGATAGGATGAAGATAACTGTGCGCAGAGAGAAAAAGACTGAAGAGAAGTGTTCAAAGTCAGCACGATGCGAAGCCGTCAGACTCTGCGGGACTGCCGGTTTGGAGTTAAAACAGGAACAAAAAGAACAATCGCAGGTTATGTATGTCAGCAGACAGATACAGAAAGGAGAACTTCATCATGTACGGAGTTACCATAGCCGAATTAATAGAAAAAATGGATTTCAAAAACCTGACACCGGAGCTGGATTCCGAAAAGATCGTCGTTTCCCACCCGGATGTCAATCGTCCGGCGCTTCAGCTCACCGGATTTTACGCGCATTTTGACAACGAGCGCGTGCAGATGATCGGAAATGTGGAGATCGCATATCTCTCCGGACTTTCCAGAGAGCGCAGGATTGCGATGTATGACAAGCTGATCTCCAGCAAGATCCCGTGCCTCGTATTTTGCAGAAATCAGATTCCGGAGCCGGAGGTTACAGAACTCTGCAGCCACTACGGTGTTCCATGTCTTCTCTCCTCGAAACCGACATCCGACACGATGGCGGAGGTCATCCGCTGGTTAAAGGCAAAGCTTGCTCCGTGCATCAGTATCCACGGAGTTCTTGTCGATGTATTCGGCGAAGGCGTCCTGATCACAGGTGAGAGCGGGATCGGTAAGAGTGAGGCGGCTCTGGAGCTGATCAAACGAGGTCACCGTCTCGTCAGCGACGATGTGGTGGAGATCCGCAAGGTCAGCGATGAAACACTTGTCGGCTCTGCCCCGGATATCACAAGATACCTGATCGAGGTGCGCGGGATCGGCATCATCGATGTAAAGACCCTGTTTGGCGTCGAGAGCGTCAAGGACACCCAGTCCATCGACATGGTCATCAAACTCGAAGAGTGGGATAAGAATAAGGAATATGACCGCCTCGGTCTTGAAGACCAGTACACGGAATTCCTTGGAAATAAAGTGATCTGCCACAACATTCCGGTCCGTCCAGGACGTAACCTGGCAGTCATCGTAGAGTCTGCGGCGGTCAATTACCGTCAGAAAAAGATGGGATACAATGCGGCCCAGGAACTCTACAACCGCGTGCAGGCGAACATCGCGAAACGCAGCGAATGATCGCACAGCCTGCTCTGGATAAAAGTGCAGGTGGAATTATATAAGAAGGAGAAACATTCATGGAAATCAGAACAAATGAGCCGATGGCGCGGCACACATCGTTCCGCGTCGGCGGCCCGGCAGACCGGTTCATGATTCCGGAATCAGAGGGAGAACTCCGCGAGGCAGTTCTGGACTGTAAAGCGTCCGGAAAGCCGTGGTACATGGTCGGAAACGGGAGCAATCTCCTCGTGGGAGATAAAGGCTTTCGAGGCACGATCATCAGCACGGAGCGGCTTACGGAGCTGGAGGTTTATAAAAACGAAAACAGTATCATCGCCGGAGCCGGTGTGATGCTCTCAAAGCTTGCGAACACGGCGGCGAGAGAGAAGCTTACCGGTCTGGAATTTGCGGCGGGCATTCCCGGGACCGTCGGCGGCGCAGTCATGATGAACGCGGGTGCATATGGTTCCGAGATGAAGAACGTGCTCTTGTGGGCGGACGTGATGGACCGGTACGGGACGGTAAAGCGGCTGAAGAATGAGGAGCTGGAGCTCGGATACAGAACGAGTGCGCTGGAGCGCCGTGGTCTCTTCGCAGTGCGCGCAGCGTTTAGCCTGACAACGGGTGATCCGGGCGCGATCCGGGAAAAGATGGAAGAACTCGCGGCAAAGCGAAAAGAAAAACAGCCGTTAGAGTATCCGAGCGCCGGAAGCACCTTTAAGAGGCCGGAGGGATATTTTGCCGGAAAGCTGATCGAGGATGCCGGATTGAAGGGATTTTCTGTCGGAGGCGCAGCAGTTTCCGAAAAACACGCAGGTTTCGTGATCAATAAGGATCATGGAACGGCGGCGGATATCCTGGAACTCTGCAATGAGGTGAAACGACGGGTGAAGGAAAATTCCGGCGTGGATCTGGAGATGGAAGTAAAATTATTAGGGGATTTCTAGGAGAGTTTACGGGCAGGAGTTTTCCGAATGGAAAATCCTGCGGGATATAGTTGCGTTCGCAGATTCTGTGTACAGCAGCTTTCTAAGAATACAGGGAGGAAGATCTCGTTGAGACTTGTAATCGTGACCGGAATGTCGGGAGCCGGAAAGACAACGGCATTAAAAACACTGGAAGACATGGGCTTTTACTGTGCCGACAACCTGCCGGTCCTTCTGATCGAAAAATTTGCGGAGCTGGTCATGAACGGACAGAGCGAAAAACAGGATATCGCCCTAGGGGTAGACGTGCGCAGCGGTGAGGAACTGCCGTATCTTGAGACGATCATCCGGAAATGGAGAGAGAACAAATATCCGTTCTCGATCCTGTTTCTGGACTCCTCCGATGAAGTCCTGATCAAGCGTTTTAAGGAGACGAGACGGAGCCATCCGCTCTCAAGGACGGGGCGCGTGGAAAAAGGGATCGAGCTGGAGCGGGAAAAACTCGCTTTCCTGAAAAAAGAGGCCGACCAGGTCATCGACACCAGCAGACTTCTGACAAAGGAGCTGCGCCATGAGCTGGAGAATCTTTACCGGGGAAACGACGGACACAGCAGCATGTTTATCACGGTCCTGAGCTTCGGCTTCAAATACGGGATCCCGGCGGACGCGGACCTCGTGTTTGATGTGCGGTTCCTCCCGAATCCTTACTATGTGGAAGAACTGCGGTTTCACACGGGAACAGAAAAAGCGGTGCAGGACTATGTGATGCAGGGCGGCACCGGGGAAGAATTCCTGAAGAAACTGAATGACCTTCTGGAATTTGTGATCCCGAAGTATGAACAGGAAGGAAAAACGCAGCTTGTGATCGCGATCGGGTGCACCGGCGGACGTCATCGTTCGGTGACGATCGCAGGAGAAGTATTTAAGCGTCTGACGGAGTCCGGGCGGTATGAGATCCGGCTGGAACACAGAGACGCGGGGAAGGATGGAGGAAAGTAGTCATGTCTTTCTCTTCCAGGATCAAGGAAGAACTTTCCAGGCATATGAGCGCAGCAAGGCACTGCCAGATCGCTGAGATCGCAGCGATCTTAAGTCTTTGCGGTCGGATCCAGATCTCCGGAGACGATCATTACAGCATCAAGATCCATACAGAAAATGTGACGGTTGCCAGAAAGTGCTTTACATTATTGAGAAAAACATTTAATATAGAAACTGACATTTCTATACGGAGGAACGCGCATCTTGGGAAAAACAGGATCTATTCAGTCTGTGTCAAACAGCATGAGGACGCGCTCCGTGTATTGAAAGCCACAAAACTTCTATCGGAAGACGGGGAGATTGGGGAGAATCTTTCTGTGGTGGGAAATGTGGTCGTCCAGAACCCCTGCTGCCGCAGGGCATTTTTGCGCGGCGCTTTTCTCGCATCAGGATCGATCAGTGATCCGGAGAAGTTTTACCATTTTGAGATCGTCTGCGCGACAGAGCCCAAAGCGCGCCAGATCCAGTCCATTATGGCGACGTTTGATATCGATGCAAAAATTGTCATCCGCAAACGCTACTATGTGGTATATATTAAAGAGGGAAGCCAGATCGTAGATATCCTGAATGTGATGGAAGCCCATCTGTCACTGATGGAGCTGGAGAACATCCGCATTTTAAAAGAAATGCGCGGAAATGTAAACCGCCAGGTCAACTGCGAGACGGCAAATATTAACAAGACAGTGTCTGCTGCCGTGAAACAGATCGAGGATATCGAATTTATCCGCGACACGGTGGGATTTGAAAGTCTCCCGGATGGTCTTGCGCAGATCGCGCGGGCAAGACTTCTGAAACCTGAGGCGACACTGAAGGAACTGGGCGAAGACCTGGAACCGCCGGTTGGAAAATCCGGTGTCAATCACCGCCTGAGAAAGCTTGGTGAGATGGCGGAAAAATTGCGGGACCAGGGGACAGATAGCTGAATGGAAATTGGTTACTTCCATTCTTTTGTGCAATTGAGGAGGATTATTATGACAAAACGTACGGTGACCATTGAACTTGCTTCTGGTCTGGAGGCTCGTCCGATCGCAATGTTAGTACAGCTTGCGAGCAGCTACGAGAGCACGATCTACGTCCAGAGCGATAACAAAAAGATCAATGCGAAGAGCATTATGGGCATGATGACCCTTGATCTTCCGGTCGGCGAGCAGGTGATCGTGACAGCGGACGGAGTGGACGAAGAAAAAGCAGTAAACGATATTGAAAAATATCTGAGTAATAACTAAGGAATAAGTCCGTAAAAAAATATATTCAAACAACGGGACTGCCGCCTTTCGGGGCGGCGGTCTTTTTCTGATAAATGAGAAAGAAACGGAGGAGACAGATGGCATTTACACACTTGCACGTCCATACAGAGTACAGTCTTCTGGACGGATCCAGTAAAATCGGAGAGCTGGCGGCCCGGGCGAAGGAACTCGGCATGGATAGCATGGCGATCACCGATCACGGTGTCATGTACGGTGTGATCGATTTTTACCGTGCGGCCCGCGCGGCGGGGATCAAACCGATCATCGGCTGCGAGGTGTACGTCTCCCCCGGATCGAGATTTGACCGGGAGACCGTTCACGGTGAGGACCGGTATTACCATCTGGTCCTTCTTGCGGAAAACAATACCGGTTACCAGAATCTGATGAAGATCGTCTCCAAAGGCTTTGTGGACGGCTTCTACTACAAACCGAGGATTGATGAGGAGGTCATGCGGGAGTATCACGAGGGGATCATCGCGCTGAGCGCCTGCCTGGCTGGTGAAGTTCCGAGATATCTGGAAAAAGGACTCTACGAGGAGGCGAAGGAGGCGGCAAAGCGCCACCTGGAGATCTTCGGTGAGGGAAACTATTTCCTGGAACTCCAGGACCACGGTATCCCGCTGCAGCGCCAGGTCAACCAGGGGATCATGCGCCTCTCAAAAGAACTGAACATCCCGTTAGTGGCGACAAACGACTGCCACTATATCAACGCCGAGGACTGGGAGGCCCACGACATCCTGCTCTGCATCCAGACGGGAAAGAAAGTCTCCGATGAGAACCGTATGCGCTACGAGGGCGGACAGTACTATGTAAAATCCGAGGAGGAGATGCGGCAGCTCTTCCCGTATGCCCCAGAAGCGATCGAGAACACCCATAAGATCGCGGAACGCTGCAACGTGGAGATCGAGTTCGGCGTCACAAAACTGCCGCGGTTTGATGTGCCGGATGGATACGATTCCTGGGGCTATTTAAACCACCTCTGCGATGAAGGATTTGCACTGCGCTACCCGGATGATGACGGGACACTCCGAGCCCGCCTCGACTATGAACTCGGAACCATCAAGAGCATGGGATATGTGGACTACTTCCTGATCGTGTGGGACTTCATCAACTTCGCGAAATCCCACGGGATCGCGGTGGGACCGGGACGAGGTTCCGCGGCGGGAAGTATCGTGGCATACTGCTTAAAGATCACGGACATCGATCCGATCCGCTACCAGCTTCTCTTTGAGCGTTTCTTAAACCCGGAACGAGTCTCCATGCCTGATATCGACGTGGATTTCTGCTACGAGCGCCGTCAGGAAGTCATCGACTATGTCGTGGAAAAGTACGGAAAAGACCAGGTGGCGCAGATCGTGACCTTCGGTACCCTGGCGGCCCGCGGTGTGATCCGCGATGTGGGCCGTGTCATGGACCTTCCGTACAGCCTGTGTGACCAGGTGTCGAAGATGGTGCCGGCAGAGCTCAACATCACGCTCGATCTGGCGCTGCAGAAGAATCCGGAGCTGAAGGCGCTCTATGAGTCGGATGAGCAGGTGAAAAAGCTCATCGATATGAGTAAGCGGCTGGAAGGACTCCCGCGCCACACCTCGATGCACGCGGCTGGCGTCGTGATCTCAAGGACCTCCATCGATGAGTACGTCCCGTTATCGCGAGGCGCCGACGGAACGATCGTGACCCAGTTTACAATGACGACGCTGGAAGAACTGGGACTTTTAAAGATGGACTTCCTGGGACTGCGCACGCTCACCGTGATCCAGGATGCTGTGAAGATGATCGAGAAAGACTATGGTGTGAAACTTGATCTGGAACACATCGATTATGATGATAAAAAAGTCATGGATTCTCTCGGGACCGGAAAGAACGAGGGCGTGTTCCAGCTGGAAAGCGGCGGCTTCAAGACCTTCATGAAGGAACTGAAGCCGACAACACTGGAAGATATCATCGCCGGAATCTCCCTCTACCGTCCGGGTCCAATGGATTTCATCCCGAAGTATTTAAAGGGAAAAAATGACCCGGCATCCATCACCTACACCTGCCCGCAGCTGGAGCCGATCTTAAAGCCGACCTACGGCTGTATCGTTTACCAGGAGCAGGTTATGCAGATCGTAAGGGACCTGGCCGGATATACGCTCGGTCGAAGTGACCTTGTGCGCCGTGCCATGTCGAAGAAAAAAGGGGCAGTCATGGCGAAGGAGCGCCAGAACTTCGTCTACGGAAACGCCGAGGAGGGCGTAAAGGGCTGTATCGCGAACGGCATCGATGAGAAGACCGCGAACCAGATCTACGATGACATGACGGACTTCGCGAAATACGCCTTCAATAAGTCCCATGCAGCAGCTTACGCGGTGGTCGCTTATCAGACGGCATTTTTGAAATTCTACTATCCGAAGGAATTTATGGCAGCGCTCATGACCTCCGTGATGGACAACACGACGAAGGTCTCCGAGTATATCCTTGCCTGCCGGAACATGGGAATTCCGATCCTGCCGCCGGATATCAACGAGGGATACAGCGGGTTCTCCGTATCGGGGAACGGCATCCGCTACGGACTCTCCGCGATCAAGAGTGTGGGACGCGCTGTTGTGGACGTGATCATTGCGGAGCGTGAGAACGGCGGACTCTTTAAGAGTCTTGACGATTTTGTGTCGAGAATGTCGAACAAGGAAGTCAATAAGAGAACACTTGAGAGCTTCATAAAATCGGGTGCGCTGGATACGCTTCCGGGAACGAGAAAACAGAAGCTCATCGTCTCCGGTGACCTGCTGGAGAGCAAAGCCAGGGAGAAAAAGACGGTCATGGAAGGCCAGCTTAGCTTTTTTGATCTCGCCCCGGAGGAAGAAAAGAACAATTTCCAGATCACATTCCCGAACGTGGGAGAGTACGACAAGCAGACGCTGTTAGCCTTCGAAAAAGAGACGATCGGCATCTATGTCAGCGGCCATCCGATGGAAGAGTACCGGGAACTCTGGGAGAAAAATGTGACAGCAAAAACCTCCGATTTTGTCGTTGACGAGGAGGGAAAGACCGTTGTGGAGGATAATTCCAATGTGGTCATCGGCGGAATGATCACGTCAAAAAAGGTAAAAACTACAAAGACAAACCAGCTCATGGCATTCATCACGATCGAGGATCTTGTGGGCACAGTGGAAGTCCTCGTGTTTCCGAAGATCTACGAGAAGAACCGTCCGTCATTTACCGAGGAAAACAAGGTATTTGTCCGCGGCCGGGCATCCATCGGCGACGATCCGGTCGGAAAGCTCATCTGCGAGGAAGTGATCCCGTTTACGGACATCCCAAATGAACTCTGGCTCCAGTTTGAGAACCAGGCATTCTACGAGAGCCATATCGATGATGTCATGGCGGCACTCCGGGATTCCGATGGAAAAGACAGAGTGATCATGTATCTGAAGGAAGAGCGGAAGATGCGGAGACTTTCCGAAAACTGGGCAGTTCTTGCAGGGCCGGATCTCCTCGGCCGCCTGTACCGGATTCTTGGTGAAAAAAATGTCAAGGTTGTGCAAAAGGTCATTGAAAAGAAGGGGAAAGTGTATTAAAATATGTACGTATATGGCGAATGATCGACAGAATCTTTTTTGGAGGAAAACCAGTATGGCAAAGAAAGAAGTCAGAACGATCGGAGTATTGACCAGCGGCGGCGATGCCCCTGGAATGAACGCGGCAATTCGTGCGGTTGTAAGAACCGCTATCAATAAAGGACTGAAGGTAAAGGGGATCATGCGTGGTTACGCCGGACTCCTTCAGGAAGAAATCGTAGATATGGACAGTGTGAGCGTTGCGGATACGATCAACCGCGGCGGTACGATCCTCTACACGGCCCGCTGTGAGGAATTCACGACCGAGGAAGGTCAGAAGCGCGGCGCCGAAGTCTGCAGAAAACATGGAATTGACGGGATCGTCGTGATCGGAGGAGACGGTTCCTTCCGCGGTGCCGGAAAGCTTTCCGCCCTCGGGATCAACACCATCGGTCTTCCGGGAACGATCGACCTCGATATTGCCTGTACCGACTATACGATCGGTTTCGACACCGCGGTGAATACGGCGATGGAAGCGATCGATAAAGTCCGTGATACATCCACATCCCATGAACGATGCAGTATCATCGAGGTTATGGGAAGAAATGCCGGATATATCGCTCTCTGGTGCGGCATTGCAAACGGTGCGGAGGATATTCTTCTTCCGGAGCGCTATGACGGAAACGAGCAGTACCTGATCAACCGGATCATCGAGAACAGAAAGCGCGGCAAAAAACACCACATTATCATCAACGCTGAGGGAATCGGACACTCCACTTCCATGGCGAGAAGGATCGAAGCGGCAACCGGGATTGAGACGAGAGCTACGATCATCGGACATATCCAGAGAGGCGGAACCCCGACCTGTAAGGACCGTGTGTACGCATCGATCATGGGAGCCCGCGCGGCGGAGCTTCTCGCGGAAGGAAAGAGCAACCGGATCGTTGCCTACAAAGACGGAAAATTTGTAGATTTCGATATCCAGGAAGCATTAAATATGAAGAAAGACATCCCGGAGGAGCAGTACGAGGTGAGCAAACTTCTCGTGCGCTGATCACTGCGGGAGATGACTGCCGGCTGCGGGATGCAGGCGGCAGCAGTAAAGGAGCAGGAACATGAGTATCAGAGAGGACGAAAAGATCGCCCCGCACTGTGAGTTTATTCATGTCCACGACAAGGTGGTAAAACAGGTGATGGACGTGATGCCGGAAGGCGAGGAACTCCAGAATCTTGCGGAATTTTTCCGGATCTTCGGAGATTCCACGAGGATCAGGATCCTGTATGCGCTCAGCCAGTCGGAGTTATGTGTGTGTGACATCGCAAGTCTTCTCGGAATGGGACAGTCCGCGATCTCCCACCAGCTTCGGATCCTGAAACAGATGCGCCTTGTCAAGTTCCGCAGGGAAGGAAAGAGTGTTCTCTACTCTCTTGCGGACGGTCACATCCAGACGATCCTCGCGCAGGGTATGGAGCACATAGGAGAATAAGATATGAAATTCACAAAGATGCAGGGCATCGGAAATGATTATGTATATGTAAACTGTTTTGAAGAGACAGTGGAAGATCCCTGTGAGACGGCAAAGATGGTCAGCGACCGTCACTTCGGGATCGGTTCAGATGGTCTGATCCTGATCAAACCGTCAGATGTAGCGGACTGCCAGATGGATATGTATAATCTGGACGGATCCCGTGGTGCCATGTGCGGAAACGGGATCCGCTGTGTAGGAAAATATGCCTATGATCACGGGATCGTAGATAAACCGGAGATCGACGTGGAGACTCCGTCCGGGATCAAGCACCTGTCCATGAAAGTAAAGGATGGAAAGGTGGAACTTGTGACGGTGGATATGGGACGTCCGGTTCCGACGTCTGAAATCGGAGAACCGATCACGGTCGACGGAAAAGAGTACCGCTTTACCGGAGTTTCCATGGGAAATCCGCATGCGGTAGTATTTATGGACGGGATCAAGGATCTGGAGATCGAAAAGATCGGTCCGTCCTTTGAGAGTCATGAGAGATTCCCGGATCGCACCAATACAGAATTTGTGGAGGTTGTGGACCGCGGACATGTCAATATGCGTGTCTGGGAGCGCGGCTCCGGAGAGACTCTGGCATGCGGAACAGGTGCATGTGCGACTGTGGTCGCGTGCATCTTAAATGGTCTTACCGATGACGAAGTCCGCGTGACTCTGCTCGGCGGCGATCTTCTGATCCGCTGGGACAGAGAAAAAGACACGGTATTTATGGCAGGACCGGCAGCGGAAGTATTTCACGGAGAGATCTGAGTACGCTCGTGCCTGCAAAGACGCGCACGGTAAGCGCGGATAAAACACGAACCCAGTAATTGACCGGTGGTCATATACCGCAGCAACGCGGAGCCGCTGGGCGGTTATCTGTATATAGAGAAGAAGTTCCGGACATGTGACACAATACAAAAACCTGAAAACCGGGACAAAGGAGAGAATTATGGATCATATTGATCGCGAAATTCTGCAGATCCTGCAGCACAATGCGAGAGCATCCCTGAAAATGATCGCGGAGAAGACGTTTCTTTCTTCCCCTGCGGTTTCGGCGCGAATTGAAAAACTGGAGAAAGATGGGATCATCACGTCCTACCAGGCACAGATCGACCCGATGAAACTCGGATATCACATCCTTGCGTTCATCAACCTCAATGTGCTTCCGGAGGATAAGCAGAAATTCTATCACTATGCGGAAGGGATCCCAAATATTCTGGAATGCAGCAGCGTGACGGGAGAATTTTCTGTGATCATGAAAGTTGCTTTTGAGAGTACGATGCAGCTTGACAGCTTCCTTGGTCAGCTCCAGAAATTCGGAAAGACTAGCACACAGGTGGTATTCGCCACCCACGTAGGTCCGAGAGGCGTGCAAGTACAGGAATAGGAATACATACGAAACATGAAAAGGACATCTGAACGAGAGATACGATGGGTATTTCTGGTTCAGGTGTCCTTTTTAGTCTTCTTATAAAACCGCGACCAATGCCGCCACGATCGGAATCGAGATCATGGACAACAGTGTGGAGATGCAGATCCCCCTCGACACGAGGGTCACATCCCGGTTGTATTCCATACAGAGCATGGACACGTTTCCGGCGATCGGGCAGCCGGAGAGGATCGTAGAGATCTCTAAAAGTATGCGGTCCCTGATAAAGAATCTCAGAACGAGGAAGGTGATCACCGGGAGAACGAGAAGCTTCAGGAAGGAGAAGAGGTACAGCTCCCGGTCAGTAAATACAGTGGAAAATCTGACTCCGGCCAGGGTGGATCCGATGACGATCATCGCTAACGGTGTTGTTGTGGCGCCCACAGTGGAAAACAGGCTGACTGCATGCTGCGGGAGATGGATATCTAAAAGATAAATGCCGATCGCAAGGAACGCGGACAGGATTCCGGGGGAGAGAAGCTTTTTGACGCTGAAATGTCTGTTTTTTGCGTCATCCCGTGATAACAGATATACCCCATAACTGAACAGACTCAGGTTAAACGTCATCATGAAGATCGAAACATGCAGCACATACTCTCCGCCATAGAGCGTAGAGATGATCGGGATCCCCATGAATCCAAGATTGCTGTAATTTAACATCAGCTCATAGGTCGGATCCCAGCAGATGATCTTCTGGATAAAATGGCAGACCACATGGGCCACCAGGAAGATGGAGACCGCTGCAATAAAGATCGGCAGCATCTCCTGATCATGGGCCATGTCTGACCCGGTAACCGCGTTTAAGATCGTTGCGGGCAGGGAGATATTGACGATAAAACGGGAGACCTTCGACTCAAAGGTCTTATCGATCACGCCGAAGCGATTGGCGAGATAGCCGGTGAGCATTAAGAGAAAGAGACTTATCATCTGGTTGAATACGATTAGCATAGTAATGAGATCCTTTCATGAGATTGCCAGAAAAAGTTTTAAGACATGGATGGCGCAGGTCTGGTAATTTATGAATATGATATCATAAATGTATGAAAAAGGGAGAATAATTTTGGCAAAGCAGAACAGTGTCATTATTGATCCGGGACATGGCGGAAGTGATCCGGGAGCGGTATATGGGAACAGACGGGAGAAAGACGATACGCTGGCATTGGCCTATGATATCGGAAATGCTCTGGAACAGCGCGGAATCCGGGTGGAGTACACGAGGATCGGTGATATATACAACAGTCCATATGAGAAGGCGGAAATCGGGAACAGGTCTGCGGCAGATTTGTTTTTATCCATTCACCGGAATGCCATGCCGGTGCCGGGAACAGGTTCCGGGACGATGAGTCTGATCTTCGGGAGGGGCGGCGATGCAGAGACGTTTGCGAGGAATATCAATAAGGAACTTGCAAAGACAGGCTGGAAAGACTTGGGGATCAGCGAGCGGCCAAATCTCGTAGTCCTCAGGGACACGGCGCTTCCGGCGGTTCTCGTGGAGGTTGGATTTATCGATAATGAGAACGACAATGATTTCTTCGATGCAAATATGAGACAGACCGCAGATGCGATCGCGGATGGAATCGTGCGGACGTTTGCGGAGCAGGAAAAGCAGACGTCAGATGTGGAGGAACCGGGATTCTATATGGTGCAGACCGGTATCTACCGGGTGCGGACCAACGCGGAAAGGGAGATGGAACGGCTGAAAGCTCAGGGATTCCCTGCGTTCATGACTTTTAAGGATGGATTTTACTATGTCCGCGCAGGGGCATTCCGGAACATGGAAAACGCTGTGCGGCAGGAGCAGGAGCTTCGAAAGCTGGGATATCCGACATTACTTGTTAAAACTTGAAAAACACTGAAAACATCGCAAAAAAGACTTAAAATTCCTGCGGAGATATGTTAAAATACAGATAGAATAAAAAGTATTCCCGCGTTTTTTTAGGTACAACTGCCGAAAGGCAGAAGGGGAAGAAGGAGGCATCTATGGCTGAGAATAAAAAATTTGTGATCACGGTCGGAAGACAGTACGGAAGCGGCGGAGCGGAGATGGCGAAGCGTCTCGGTGAGCGTCTTGGGCTCCATGTTTACGATAAGGAGATCTTAAAGATGACCTCCGAGGAGAGCGGGATCCGCGAGAGTTATTTCCACCTGGCGGATGAAAAGGCCGGAAATAAGCTGTTATACCGGATCATCCATTCCCTGATCCCGGAGAATGGAACCCCGTCATTGGGTTCTGACCTGATCTCTTCCGATAACCTGTTCCGGTTTCAGTCATCGGTCATCCGAAAACTGGCGCAGGAGGAATCCTGCATTATTATCGGTCGGTGCGCCGACTATGTCCTCGACGGGACGGAAAATCTTGTCCGGATCTTCGTGTACGCAGAGATCGAGGAGAGGATCAACAAGGTCCGTGAAAAGGGATATTTCCCGGAGGAAGATATCTTAAAGAATATCAAACGGATCGACCGGGAACGCCGTGATTACTACCGTTATTATACCGGAAAGAGCTGGGAGAATCTGGAAAACTATGATCTGATGATCAATACCACAAAACTTTCCTACGATGAGATGGTGGAGTGCGTGATCGACTATCTGAAAATGCGCGGACTTATTGCAAAATAGAGGGAAATACGATAGAATATAGGCGGCTTGATCGTAGGCCGCCTTTTTCTTTTCTGTGCTATGTATCTGCAGGGAACTGCCGGTGGCGGGTTCTGCAGGTAATCATGCGTTGGAGATAAACGGTTGAAAAATTGCTCCGGAAATGAGAAAAGGGCAGACATTTGAAAAAAGCAGGATCCACAGGCGGAATTGTTTGATACGGAGCTTTCGAATTGGAAAATCTGATTTGTGGAATGTAACAGGAGAGGAACAATAAATGAAGATCACACGCCCGATCCGCGCCGTCCTTTTTGATATGGACGGTGTCATGGTAGACAGTGAATTTGTATATATGAAGTATCTGCTGGAATTCGCGAAGGAGAAGAATCCGGCGGTGAAAATGGAAGATATCAACCCGATGGTGGGACGGAGCAGACAGGACAGCTGGACTGTCATGGAGCAGGCTGTCAATAACGGGGAAAACTGGGAAACGCTGATCAGAGAGTGGGCGGACCGGGATATCTACAGCCAGATCGATTACCGGAAGATCTTTCGCCCGGAGATGAAGGCAACGGTGCAGGAATTAAAACGCAGGGGATATATCGTCGCACTTGTATCATCGACCGGACCAAAGCTGATCTCCAGGATCGTTGAAGAGGTTGGCATGCGCCCGGAATTTGACCTCATCGTCAGTGGAAAGCAGTTTAAACAGAGCAAACCGAATCCGGAGATCTATCACTATACAGCGGATACTCTGGGAATCCGTGAGGACGAGTGCTTTGTTGTGGAGGATTCTACCGTGGGCATCGAGGCGGCATACCGCGCCGGAATGTCGATCGCAGGCCTTAAAGATGACCGGTTCGGATTCGACCAGAGTAAGGCGGATTATCATATCGATTCAATATCTGATATTTTAAAATACCTGTAAGTTTCGCGAAACAACTAAGCTTTAAAAAGACTGGACAGGTAATATAACAATATAAAAATCACACTATATGACAGGAAACGGAGCAAACATATATCATGGCAGAAAACAACAATAAACAGGAAAACATCATCCTCTGCGGCGCAAACTCATACCAGCAGAAATATTACTTCAACGAAAAATTCAAACTTCTCCCGGAAAACATCAAAAAGGAACTTCAGATCATGTGCGTTCTCTTTACAGAGGATGTGGGCGGCATTCTCTTTCTGGAATTCACCCCGGAAGGAAACCTCGAGTTCCGTGTGGAAGCGGAGGACCAGGACTATCTCTTCGATGAGATCGGAAGTGGTCTTAAGATCCGCCAGTACCAGAGAGAAAAAAAGGAACTCTTAGAATCTTTGGAGTTATTCTACCGCGTGGTATTTCTCGGCGGCAAGCTGGAAGACCAGCTGGAAAAAGAAGGAGAATAACACCGGTATCGGAGGAAGCGGTATGAGAAGAACAGGCTGGAAACGCATACGAAACAAAATGAGCCGCTGTGCAGGATATGTTTATAAGGGAAAAGCGAGGAAAACGATGATGGCGGCAGCGATCGGAATTGGAGGTGCTGTACTTTTGAGTCTTACAGACTCCGGAACAGCAGGGATGACTGCCTATGCTTTCAACATTGGTCCGGGCATGGAGGATCACGATATCATATATTATCAGGAGCAGCCGGAAAACAACCCGGCTTACAACAACGGCTGGACTTCCAATGTCGGCCCCGGAGCGTCCGGCTCCAATCCGGGCGGCGGTCTTGGCAGCGAGAAAGATTACGTGTACTCGAAAGGCCCGGGAAACGAGGCGGCACAGCAGTACGCAAAAACAGAAAACAGCACGATCTACATCCACAATACATACCGCGGTGGCAGCTGGAGACAGCGGGCTGACGGGAAATGGGCCTTATATAAGCCGGACGGAAATCCGGTCTCGAGTCAGTGGGGCTATGTAGATGGAAAGACATATCTGCTGGATATGTATGGGATCATGCAGACCGGCTGGCAGAATGTCAATGGAAACTGGTACTATTTAAACAGCAAAGGAGCTATGCAGACGGGCTGGCTCTTGAAAGAAGGAAAATATTATTTCCTGAACACGGACGGAACGATGGCATACGGATGGGTCAACGCCCAGGGCAGCTGGTACTACTTCCAGAAACCGAATGGGGATATGCTGACAAACGCTTATGCACCGGACGGACGGTACGTAAACGCAGAGGGAGTTTTGATTCAATGACGTTAAAAATCGGAAATGTGGAACTTGAAAACAATGTGATCCTCGCCCCGATGGCGGGCGTGACGGATATGCCGTACCGGATCCTCTGCAGGGAGCAGGGAGCAGGTCTGGTGTGCATGGAGATGGTGAGCGCGAAGGCGATCCTCTACAAGAATAAAAATACTCAGGAGCTCTTAAAGGTGGATGAGCGGGAGCGTCCCGTGTCCCTGCAGCTTTTTGGCTCTGATCCGGATATTGTAGCGGATATCGCGGCGAGCCTGGAGGATGGTCCATACGATATTTTTGATATCAACATGGGCTGCCCGGTGCCGAAGATCGTTAAGAATGGTGAAGGCTCTGCCCTCATGAGAAATCCGAAGCTGGTGGAGGAAATCCTTACGAAACTCGTGAAAGCGGTGAAAAAGCCGGTGACTGTGAAATTCCGCAAGGGCTTTGACGATACCTGCATCAACGCCGTGGAGATCGCAAAGATCGCCGAGAGTGCCGGTGTGGCGGCGGTGGCTGTCCATGGTAGAACGAGAGAGCAGTATTACTCTGGAAAAGCTGACTGGAATATCATCCGCGAGGTCAAAAAAGCTGTGAAGATCCCGGTGATCGGAAACGGAGATGTCTTTACACCGCAGGATGCGAAGCGCCTTGTGGAGGAGACGGGCTGTGACGGGATCATGGTGGCCCGGGGTGCGAAGGGAAATCCGTGGATCTTTAAGCAGATCACCCACTATCTCGAAACGGGCGAGCTTCTCCCGAGACCTTCCGTGGAGGAGCTGAAAGCCATGATCCTGCGCCATGGCCAGATGATGATGGAGTTTAAAGGCGAGCTGGCGGGAATGCGGGAGATGCGGAAGCACGTTGCCTGGTATACCGCCGGGTATCCGAATTCTGCGGCATTAAGAAATGAGATCAATTCGGTTGCGACACTGGAGGAGCTGACGGAGCTGATCGGGACGAGGTTATAAAATCCTACTAAGGTAATTTCACACTGTTTACATGGCATACGGACAATAAAGCAGGTGTCATCACAGCAAATTTTGAAAGAACAAAGAAAATCCGGATCTGGTTCCTCAGAAGATACCAGATCCGGATTTTGTGGTTTTGAGTGTTTAAAGGGTCATACGATGTGCGAGATTGTTGGCCTCGGAAGCAGCAACGAGACGGAACGAGGAAGCTTTTGATTGTTCAAGGTGGTAGATGAGCTGCTCTTTTGCTTTTTCCCAGTCTCCTTTCAGGCACGGTTCTACGATCGCCATGTGCTCCTTGAAGGTCGCCTCCAGACGGAAATTCGAAACATTTCCGGTCATATATCGAAAACGCTCATTCTGCGTCTGGATCGTATCATAGCTTCTGTTGATAAATTCATTCGGGCAGGCGGACATGATCAACGCATGGAAGCGATAATCGAGGTCATAGAAGGAATCCTTGTCCCGATAGATTTCTTTGTTAGGATCCCATTTCTTGAAAATATCATAGAATTCATTCAAAGCGGAGACGGAAAGATTTGCTCCGTAATGGGTCAGGACATACGGCTCATACATCATGCGGACTTCAAAGATCATATCAATGTCATTTAAGGTAAGAGGACGAACGAGGATTCCGCATTTCGGGCGGATTTCCAGAAGACCTTCCTGCTCGAGACGTCCAAGCGCATCCCGCACCGGGGTACGGCTCAGAGATAATTCAGTGGTAAGCTGTTCTTCATTCAAAAAAGTACCCGGCGCATATTGACAAGTGACGATCTTGGAACGGATCGCATTGTACGCCAGGGTTTTCAGGTTTATTTTAGGCATAATGGACTCCTGTCTTTTTCTTCTCAAATAAAAAAATATATAGACTCATACTAACACAAAACAAAATCGTTTTCAAGCAGATGTCGACGGTTTTTGCTAAAAACGTCAATTGGCGTTTTGCACAAGCCCAAAAGCTCGATTTTGTTGAAAAAGTCAAAAGTGGTGCAAATTTCTTAACACTTATTGACATTGGTGTAAAAAGTATTATAATCTGTTGTATACAACAAAGAATACAACAAAATTGATTTTGAAAAATTATATAGAAGGCAAAAATCGTAAAATTAAGGAGGAAACAACGATGAAAGCAATGTATATTGACGCACCGGGTCAGGTTTCTATTAAAGATGTAGAGATGCCGGTAAGAAAAGAAGGAGAAGTTTTATTAAAGATCCTTTACGGTGGAATCTGCGGAAGCGATCTTGGTTCCTACCGTGGAACATTCGCATATTTTGATTACCCGAGAATCCCGGGTCACGAGTTCTCCGCTGAGGTTATCGAGGCAGATGAGAACAACGCGTATGGCATCAAGCCGGGAATGATCGTAACCTGCAACCCGTACTTCAACTGCGGACACTGCTATTCCTGCGAGCACGGAATCGTAAACGCATGTATGGACAACCAGACAATGGGATGTCAGAGAGACGGTGCTTTCCAGGAATACATCACAATGCCGATCGAGCGTGTGTATGACGGTAAGGGAATGGATGCAAAGACTCTTGCAGCAATCGAGCCGTTCTGCATCAGCTACCATGGCGTGAGCCGCGCAAACGTAAAAGAAGGAGACAAAGTTCTCGTAGTCGGTGCCGGTACCATCGGTGTTCTCGCAGCGATTGCAGCAAAAGCGAAGGGTGCTACTGTATACATCTCCGATGTATCCGCAGGTAAGCTTGAAATGGCGAAGGACTTCGGTGTTGACGGAACCTTATTAAATGATTCTCCGGAAAACTTCGAGAAAGGTGTTGCTGAGATCACAAACGGCAACGGCTTTGATGTAACGATCGAGGCAGTTGGTCTTCCGTCCACATTCCAGAACTGTATCGATGCCTGCTGCTTCGGTGGACGCATGGTTCTGATCGGAGTCGGCAAGAAGAACCTTGACTTCAACTTCACACTGATCCAGAAGAAGGAATTAAATGTCTTCGGTTCCAGAAACGCATTAAAGAAGGATTTCTTAGAGCTGATCGATATCGTGAACGCAGGCAAGGCACCGCTCCACAAGATCATCACAAATACATATGCGTTTGATGATGCTGCAAAGGCATTCGATGACTTTGCGCACAACCCGGGCAATATGTTAAAGGTTGTATTTGATTTTTCCAAGATTTCTAAATAATCAAAAATCATGAAGCTTTCCCCGGGAAACGGGGTGCGAGGTCTTCTGCCTGATGGGGATCGGGCAGAGGACCGAATAAATGTTTTTAAAACAAAAAACGGAGGGAAACATTATGAAACTCAAAAAAGTTATGGCATTAACCATGGCAGGTGCTATGGCAGCAACAACACTTACCGCTTGCGGAAGCGGTTCTTCCACAACAGAGACAACAAAGGAAGCTGAGACAACAGCAGCCGCAGCAGCAGATACTACAGCAGCTGCAGCAGCAGATAACGGTTCTTCCGATGCTGAGACAGTTCTTCAGGTCGCTTTCGAGAACTCCATTTCCGAGCCGGTTGGACAGGGCTGGGAGAAAGCTCAGGAGATCATCAAAGAAAAATCCGGCGGCAAGATGGCAATCGAGATCTACCCGGATTCCCAGCTTGGTGATAAGTCTTCCTTAATCGACTCCATGCTTCTCGGCGAGAATGTCTGCACACTTGCAGACGGTGCTTTCTACGCTGACTACGGTGTACCGGATTTCGGTATCGTATTCGGACCGTTCCTGTTCGATTCTTGGGATCAGGTTTGGAAACTGGTTGATTCCGACTGGTACAAAGAGCAGTGTGACAAGCTTGAAGAAAAAGGCTTAAAGATCATCGCTTCCAACTGGATCTACGGTGAGAGACATACTCTTACAAACGTTCCGGTCAACACAGTTGATGACTTAAAGGGATTAAAGATCCGTGTTCCGTCCAACGAGATCCAGTCCAAGGGCTTCGATGTACTTGGCGCAACATCCACAGGTATGGCACTTGGTGATGTTTATCAGGCTCTTCAGACAAAGACCATCGACGGTGCTGAGAACCCGCTTGCAACTCTGTACGGCAGAAAGCTTCACGAGGTTGCTAAATACTTAATCCTTGACGGACATGTAAAGAACTTCACAACATGGGTTGTATCCGCTGACTGGTTCAACAGCCTTCCGGAAGAGCAGCAGACATGGTTACTTGAGACAGCAGAAGAAGCTGGTGAGTACAACAACGAAGTACAGCAGGCTGCTGACGCTGAGTACCTTCAGAAGATGAAAGACGAAGGCGTAACTGTTGTTGAGCCGTCCGAGGAAGTTCTTGCCGGATTCAAGGAGAAAGCACAGCCGTTCTATGAGATGGGTGCTGACTTTGGCTGGAGCGATGGCCTCTATGACACAGTTAAAAAGGCTATGGGCGCTGAATAATCCATTTTGCAGTAAATGCATAAAGTAGCTGTTCCCGGCGGATCTGTCCGCCGGGAACAGTTTCCCTGATAGGAGTCTGAAAATCTATGGAGAAGAAAGAAAATAAAGCTTCAGCGATCCTGATGAACATTGACATCGTTGTCGCTTCCATTATTCTTGCGATCCTGATCGTCCTGACATTCCTCGGCGTTGTATGGAGATATATCTTCAACGCACCATTTACATGGCTTGAGGAGGTTCAGACCTCATGTATGGTCTGGATCGTATTTGCAGGCGCAGGCGCAGCATTCCGCTCCGGCAACCATGTTGCGATCGAGATGATCGTGGACCTGATGCCGAAGAGCATGCAGAAGATCATGGAAATCCTGATTTCCATCGTAGTTGTAGTTGTAATCGGATATCTGTTCATGCAGAGCATCGGTTTCATCCAGGTGTTCGTAAAGAGCGGACGTTCCACCAGTATGTTAAAAATTCCGTATTCCTGGGTATACGGTATCGCGATCATATCCTATTTTGATATGATCATCAGCTATTTCTACGCCCTGTTCCACGGCGTAAAATCTGAGGCAAAGGAGGCAGCAAGCAGCAATGAGTAATGTGTTAATGTTATCTGCAATTGTGATGCTGGTTCTTCTTTTCTTCAAGGTTCCGGTATTTATCGCCGTCCTCGGCGGTTCCATGGTTTATTTCGTTATGAACCCGGGAATCAATACCGTTATCTTTGCCCAGCAGGCAATCATTGGTACTGAGAAAATTTCCCTTATGGCGATCCCGTTCTTCGTTTGTGCCGGTATTTTCATGAACTATACCGGTGTTACAAAGAGAATCATGGATTTCTGTGAGGTTGTAACAGGACGTCTTCCTGGCGGTCTCGCACAGGTAAACGTACTTTTATCCACCGTTATGGGCGGACTTTCCGGATCCAACATCGCCGATGCAGCGATGGAGTCTAAAATGATGGTTCCGGAGATGACAAAGAAGGGCTTCTCTCTGGAGTTCTCCAGCGTTGTAACAGCCGCTTCCTCCATGATCACACCGCTGATCCCGCCGGGAATCGCGATGATCCTTTACGGATGTATCGCGAACGTTTCCATCGGTAAGCTGTTCATTTCCGGCTTCGGTGTCGGAGGTCTTCTCTGCGTTTCCATGATGATCCTCGTAGGAGTGATCTCCAAGAAACGTGGCTATGGTCTTTTAACAACAGAAAAATTAACCTGGTCCAAATTCTGGACTGCTTTAAAACCGGCGATCCTGCCGCTGCTCCTTCCGATCATCATCATCGGTGGTATCCGTATCGGTATCTTTACAGCTACCGAGGCCGGAGCCGTAGCGATCCTCTACGCTGCATTCCTTGGTTTTATCTACCATGAGATGCACATCAAGGATATGATCCAGGGCTTAAAGGAGACTGTCTGCACGACAGCTTCTATCATGCTCATCGTATCCGCTGCGTCCGTATTTTCCTGGATCCTCACAAAAGAGAGAATCCCGCAGGCGCTGACAGCATGGATGCTTGCAAACATCCACAGCAAATATGTATTCCTGATCGTTGTAAATATCTTCTTACTGATCGTAGGTATGTTTATCGAAGGTAACGCTTCCATGATCATTCTGGTTCCGCTTCTTGCACCGATTGCTGCACAGTACGGAATCAACGAGATCCAGTTCGCAATGATCTACATCTTCAATAACGCCATCGGCGCATTATCACCGCCTATGGGAACCCTGATGTTCGTAACCTGCTCTATTACAAAGTGTAAGACCGCGGCATTCATTAAAGAAGCAGTACCGTTCTATATCCTGCTTATTGTCAACTTGATGCTCCTTACCTGGGTCGAGCCGTTTACCACATTCCTTGTAAATCTGTTCTATTAGGGTAAACTTGCTGCCAGATGGGGATCGCTATGATGCCCCGTCTGGCAGTTTTGATTTATATACCATGAATTCTTTTATATGAAGAAAGGAAATTATTATGGAACGCTTAAATTATGATGTTCTCAAAAAATCTGGTTATGATGGATATGTATTAAAAGACGCACCGGAGAAAGTTCTTCAGTTCGGTGAGGGAAACTTCCTTCGTGCTTTCGTAGATTACTGGTTCGACCTTGCAAATGAGAAGGCAGGCTGGAACGGAAAATGCTGTCTGGTACAGCCGATCGCTCCAGGTCTTGCAAAGATGATCAACGAGCAGGAAGGTCTCTACACACTGTACCTTCGCGGAAGCGAGAACGGACAGAAGGTAGACGCTAAGAGAGTGATCTCCAGCGTAAACCGCTGCTTAAATCCGTATGAGAAAGAGGATTACGAGAAGATGATGGAGGTTGCTGCAAGCGATGACCTTGAGATCATCGTTTCCAACACAACAGAGGCTGGTATCCAGTATGATCCGTCCTGCAAACAGGATGACTGCCCGCCGTCCAGCTTCCCGGCAAAATTAACTCAGGTTCTCTATCATCGTTACAAAGCAGGAAAGAAAGGTATCATCATGCTTGCCTGCGAGCTGATCGACAACAACGGTAAAGAGCTCTTAAAGTGCGTAAACCAGTACATCGAGCAGTGGGGACTTGAGGACGGATTCAAGAAGTACGTAAATGAAGACTGCACATTCTGCGGTTCCTTAGTAGACCGTATCGTTCCGGGCCGTATCAAAGACGCAAACGAAGTTGCTGAGCTTGAGCAGAAGAACGGCTACGCTGACCCGCTTACAGATGTCGGCGAGGTATTCGGCGTCTGGGTCATCGAAGGCGATGAGAAGTTAAACGACATTCTTCCGTTCAAGAAAGCAGGACTTCTTGACAAAGTATTCGTAACACCGGATATGAGCCCGTACAAGAAGAGAAAAGTTAGAATCTTAAACGGCGCTCACACAGGTTTCGTACTCGGCGCTTACCTTGCAGGCGAGAACATCGTTCGTGACTGTATGCATGACGAGGTCATCAAGGGCTTCATGAACAAGATGCTCTACGATGAGGTTATCCCGACACTTCCGCTTGACAAGAACGACTTAATGCAGTTCGCATCCGCAGTACAGGATCGTTTCAACAACCCGTTCGTTGACCATGAGTTAATGAGCATCTCCTTAAACTCCACATCTAAGTGGAAAGCAAGAAACATGCCGTCCTTCCTTGAGTACATCAAAGAGACCGGTAAGCTTCCGGAGTGCCTGACCATGTCCTTAGCGGCTTATATCGCATTCTACAGCAATGACATCCAGGCTCTGACAGACGCAGGTCTTGTTTGCAAGCGTCCGGCCGGCAACGAGTACACCGTAAGCGATGACAGATGGGCACTTGAGTTCTACTATGCGCACAAGGATGACTCCGCAGAGGCTCTTGTAAACGCAGTTCTCACTAACGAGAAGATGTGGGATCAGGATCTCACAAAGATCGCTGGTCTTGAGGAGAAGGTTGTCGCTGACCTTAAGAAGATTCGCACGGAAGGAGCAAAGGCTGCATTTGCAAGCTGCCTTTAATTAACATATGAAAGTAATTCAGATTTCCAGACTGGATAACGTAGCGGTCGCTCTTCACCCGATCAAAAAGGGTGAGGAGGTCACTGCAGGCGGCATCACAGTCACAGCGCTTGAGGACATCCCACAGGGCCACAAGATCGCGTTAAAACCGATCAAGAACGGTGAGAATATCATCAAATACGGCTTTGCCATCGGTCACGCGACAGCAGACGCAGAGGCCGGTGCATGGATGCACACCCACAACGTGAAGACAAATCTGGAAGGAGAGATGGAGTATACCTATACTCCGTCCCTCGACTTCCCGGAAAAAGTAGAGCCGGAGACCTTTATGGGCTTCCGCAGAAAAGACGGCCGCGCGGCGATCCGCAATGAGATCTGGATCATTCCGACCGTAGGCTGTGTCAATGATATCGCAAAGAAAATGGTCCACGATAATCAGGATCTTGTGAAGGGCACCATCGACGGACTCTATACATTCCCTCATCCGTTCGGCTGCAGCCAGACAGGCGCAGATCATGCACAGACAAGAAAGCTTCTTGCAGCCCTTGTCCGTCATCCGAACGCAGCCGCTGTTCTCGTATTAGGACTTGGCTGTGAGAACCTGACCCACGAGCAGTTCCTGGAAGAGCTTGGCGATTACGACCATGACCGTGTAAAATTCCTGACCTGTCAGGAAGTGGATGATGAGTTTGAGGCAGGAAGAAAGCTTCTCGAGGAATGTTCCGCATACGCAGCGCAGTTTGAGAGAGAGCCGATTCCGGTCAGTGAGCTTGTTGTCGGCATGAAGTGCGGAGGCTCCGACGGACTTTCCGGCATCACCGCAAACCCGACTGTCGGACGTTTCAGCGATATGATGGCAGCCAGAGGCGGTTCTACTGTGCTTACAGAGGTTCCGGAGATGTTCGGAGCGGAAGGTTTCTTAATGAACCGCTGTGTAAATAAAGAAGTATTCGACAAAGCCGTCAACATGATCAATGGCTTCAAGAACTACTTCATCAGCCACCACGAGGTCGTATACGACAACCCGAGCCCAGGAAACAAGCAGGGCGGTATCACCACCCTTGAGGATAAATCTTGCGGATGTGTCCAGAAGGGCGGTACAGCCCCGATCATGGATGTTATCGGCTACGGTGATCCTGTTGTCACAAAGGGACTTAATATGCTTTACGGACCGGGCAATGATCTGGTATCTGCAACAGCCATGACGGCTGCCGGAGCGCACATGATCCTGTTCACAACAGGTCGCGGAACACCGTTTGGTGCACCGGCTCCGACCTTAAAACTGGCAACAAACAGCCAGCTTGCGGAGAGAAAGAAAGGCTGGATCGACTTCGATGCCGGTCCGATCGCTGACGGCGAGACCATTGATGACGCTGCGAAGAGACTTCTGCAGCTTGTGATCGAGGTTGCCGGCGGAAAACAGACAAAAGCAGAGGAGAAAGGTTTCCGCGAGATCTCCATTTTTAAAGACGGTGTTGTGCTGTAATAACAGCTTCACAATTTTTTATGTTTCCCTTATAGAGACACTCACTTTTGGTCAGAGATGGCCGGAGGTGGGTGTCTTTTTTGAGTAATAGGAACTTCCGAGTAATTCCCTATTATATAAAAGACAGTCACGTGCCAATGATATGCATTCGCGCGAAGATGTAGACTGTCACAAGCAACCGCGCGGGGCGCGAGAATATGCCAGGGCACATTCATTGTACGGAGCATCCGAACCTGCCGCTTGCGGCAGGTTCAGTGGGCGTCCGCGTGGGATCGTCCTATATTTTAAAAGACCCCGGCAGTGTCCTGTGAGAGACACTGCCGGGGGTAAGTAGGGGGAGTATGGGTATGACGATTGGAATCAGTCTGTAAGTCTACATTTACCATGCTGGGGAAGGAGCGGGACTAAATAATGTAATTATGAGGTGTGGTTCTCCGGAACGGTTTCAGTGTCTGGTGTGGACGGTATTGCTGAATCACCCGTGCCGGAACTTAAATCGGAAGTACCAGGTTCAGGTTCTGCGTCTGTGGGAGCTGCAGTTTGTTCATGATGTACAGCCGGGATCGTAAGTCCGCTGACATTGATGTTCCTGTTTACCTTTGCGTCATATGTCTGTGCCTTCAGAATATCCCGGAAATCCACACCGGTGGCCTCAGACATAGTATCAAACACCTGCTGCATGACAGCAGCTGTATTTCCGGAGATCTCGCTGACTCCGCTTCCGTTTGTGCCGTTTGCACCGCCGGTTCCGTAGATATTGACCTTGTCGATAGAGGACAATGGCTTCGCGATCTCTGCGGCCATCTGCGGCATGATGCCAACTAACATCTCGACGATAGCAGCGTTATTGTACTTCGCGTAAGCTTCCGCTTTTTTCTCCATACCTTCCGCCTCCGCGACGGCCTTTGCCTGGATCGCTGCTGCCTCCGCCTCACCGCGGGCACGGATTCCAGCAGCTTCCTGCTCCGCCTGATATCTTGCGGCATCTGCCTTTGTACGCATGGCTTCCGCTTCTTTTTCTAACTCATATTTTCTGGCTTCCGCTTCACGCTGGCGTTTTGCAAGCATCGCCGCCGCTTCCTGCTCGACCTTGTAGCGTTCCGCATCGGCTTTCTTGTTGACTTCCGCGTCTAACTGCTGCTGCTGTACGGCAACTTCCTGCTTCCGAAGTTCTGCTTCGCGCTCTGCCTTTGCGATCTGAGCATTCACGGTAGCTGTCTGGATCGTTTTTTCCTGTTCCTGCTTCTGGATCTCATAAGCAGCGTCCGCCTCCGCTTTCTTCGTGTCGGAGTGCTTCTGAAGCTCTGACTTACGGATCTCCAGCTCATTATTTTTCTCCGCGATCTCTGTCTCCGCAAGTACGCGGGCATCGTTGGCAGATTTGTTCGCTTCTGCCTGGGCGATGGCGATATCGCGGTCTGCCTGAGCTTTTGCGATCGCGGCGTCCTTCTTGATCTTTGAGGTGTTGTCAGCACCAAGATCCCGGATCAATCCATTATCGTCAGTGACATTCTGGATATTACAGGACAGGATCTCGATTCCCAGCTTATCCATGTCCTTGGATGCCTTTAGCATAACCTGATCAGAGAAAGAATCACGGTCGGTGTTGATCTCCTTTAAGGAGAGAGTACCGATGATCTCACGCATGTTTCCCTGGAGGGAATCCTGAAGATCCATGGTGATATCCTCGGGCTTCTTATTTAAGAAGTTTTTTGCTGCCAGACGGATCCCTTCCTGAGATGGGGTGATCCGTACCTTGGCAACCGCATCGACATTGACATTGATAAAGTCATTTGTCGGAACAGACTGTTCTGTCTTGATATCGACCGTCATCTGTCCGAGATACAAACGGTCCATCCGTTCAAAGAACGGGATCCGTATTCCGGAACGTCCGATGAGGATCTTTGCGTCATGCTTAAGACCGGAAATAATATAAGCCTGATCCGGCGGAGCTTTCACGTATCCACATGCGATAAGGACAAGGATCAGAATCAGAATGACTGCAATGGTGATAGGGATGATCAGATGATTCAAATTCATAGAAACTCCTTTCTGGACCTTGACTTTTGTTGCAAAATTCTCATGTGTAACAGAAAAGTTTGAGGAATTTCCTGTTACATATAAAGGCACATTCCTTTTTGCTAAATTCACAGTATCAGAAAATATCAGAAAACACAATACATTAAAATAAGATGTAAGAATACGTAAGAGGAATGTAATTGTAATGCCATAAATTTGCCACATAGATTACACTTTTCTTAAAATTGAACACTGCAGGTTGATAGTGGAAAAAGTTATGGTATATTGATAGATAGAAGAGGTGGATCGTGTCGAAATATAAAATGGGCTGCATTGGTTGCTTACTGTTATGTACCACTTGAAAGATGTGGGAGTATTTTCGACTGAGATAAAAGGGAGGGATCGCATGGATACCAGGATCTGGATGCAGGAGTCGTTTTGGGAGAGTACAGAGGAACAGAATGGGAAAGAGAGTCCGCAGGAAAACGCTGGACATCTCTCAAAAGACCAGTATGAAAACGGCAGAAATAAGCCGGTGGATCAAAAGACAAGTCTCTGGCAGCAGACGTATGAGAATATCCTGGTTGGGATGGGAATGTGTGTGATCACGCTGAACTTTCTTCTATTAAATTATATCCTGCCTTCGATCGGTATTTTGATGATCTTTCTGGGACTGCGGAGATTAAGGAGAGAAAACCGATGGTTTCGGAGTGCATATGGGCTTGCTGGGATCAAACTGCTTCTTACGATATTTCTTCTGATCGTTGGAACATATATCGGCAGGGAAAGAATCGAAGCAGCAGAAGCTTGGAAGATAGTTTCTATTCTCGTTGGAATCTTGCCGCTGCTAATTTTTATCTGTTTCTTTTACGGTTTAACCATCGAATTAAAGAAACGTGGTGAAAAGGCGGAAAAAAACAATCTGATCCATATGATCCTCTGGTATGCGCTTGTCGCGTGTCTCGCACATATCGCTGGCGGAAATTATAATGATCTTATCATTGGACTTATTTTTCTGGCAAACTATATCCAGATCCTTATGGCGACCAGTCGTATGGCAGCACGCCTGGAAAAAGCCGGATATATTCTGGAAGAATATCCGGAGCGGATCCCGAATGGAAAATGCGCGTGGGCTGCTGTTCTTGTGACGGCTGTAGGGATTCTGATCGGATATGGATTTTTGGGTTCGTACCGTATGAACTGGGCAGAGAAAGAGACGACGACAAATGCGGAGTGCGAGGAGATCCGGACACATCTTTTGTCCCTTGGATTTCCGGAAACGATCCTAGATGATCTGAAGGAGGAAGATCTCTTGGAATGCCGGAATGCGAGACGGGTTCTTACTGAGACAAATGATTATCCGATCAATGATGGAGTGGAAGTTGCAGTTTCACAGGATGGCTATACGCAGTATTCGAGAGAATATGAAAAGAAGGAACTGAGACTCAGCGGGGTTGCCGTGGAACTGGAAAAAGAAGGAACATGGAAGGTGATCCATCATTTCCGTTGGACAGAAGCTGTACGTTTCCGGGGGACAGAGGCGTTGCAGCTCTTTCCTGCTTACCGGGAGAGCGGGAGCGCATGGATCGGACAGGGTGATCTGACTGGGCAGGTTCTCTATGACAGAAACGGAACATCGTATCAGGCGGAGTACGCGGTACTGGAAGACAGCACGTATGAAACGGGAGAAAACTGGCCGTTTTATCAGAGCAGGGAATCGAGCAGCATTTTTGCCGAGTTTTCCATGCCTCATCGCGGCGAGAATTGCCGCGGATATGTGGCTTATAATATGGGAAATAATGAACCTGGGTGGTGGATCGATTCCTGGCTCAATTATGTACACCAGAAGATCATGCTCCAGTATCCGGTCATGACGGCAGCTCAGAACCGCAAAAATGGCAGTTGGACCGATGATCCGGTGTTCATCACGGTGCAGGATGCACTGCAGGTATTACCGGAAGGGGAGGTGTAGATGGCTGAGAAGATACGAAAGTTCATGAGATCAGAACGCGGTCGGGCGTTTGTAAATGCCATGTTCATTCTCGCGACCATGGTTAGGGGAAGCGGTATGATGTTTCTGGCAGATATTTTCTGGGTCGTCTGGCTACTTTTTTGTATCAGGGAGAGTAAAACGAAAGCAGAGAGAGTAATATATGGATGCTTTGTTGTAGTAGGTGTCGTACTGTTTGGGATGAATTTGTATGGATGGTGGACGATAAGAAGATGATCGGGAAAGCGGACAGAACCTGAAAATGGTTCTGGCTGAGAGGAAAAACGCATCTCAAAACAATATTTTGTATTTATAAGAATTGATAATAACAAAATGTAGATATTGCACACACAAAAGAAAAAAATGAAAAAAATGGAAAAAACAGTTGACTTTTGGCCTGGAATTTGATATTATAATACTCGCCTTGAGCGACAGGGCAAAACTTATTGACAGTCATTAGGAAAACTTCTTAATCACTTCAAAAAGTTGAAAAAGTTCTTGACAAATCAAACGTGATTTGATAGAATAAATGAGTTGTCTCTGAGACATAGAAACAACGAAAAACAGTTCCTTGAAAACTGAACAGTATGTAAAACCCTGAAAATTCTTATAAAAATGGTCTTTTGGTTTAGACCATGAATGAGAACATTCGGAACAAAACCTAACAAAACAGTAGAACGGTTTAAAAATTAGCCAAGCTAAATTTTGAACCTGGACAACTCAACGAGGAAGTTCGAAACCTTCGGCTTCGAACTAAGCTTTTACGTAATACTCGTGAAAGACCTCGTATAAGTAAAAGCTTATAACATGAGAGTTTGATCCTGGCTCAGGATGAACGCTGGCGGCGTGCCTAACACATGCAAGTCGAACGAGGTAAATGAGTTGAAGTTTTCGGATGGATTCTTATTTACCGAGTGGCGGACGGGTGAGTAACGCGTGGGTAACCTGCCTCATACAGGGGGA
>NZ_WQPQ01000009.1:0-99375 GCF_018785365.1 Clostridium sp. MCC344
TATGCATGAGTAAATATCAACTGTGCAAGAGTAAACTCCACCGCCCTTTGGAGAAGTGGAATTTAAATTTTCATTTTAGGCTGCAAAGTCATGGACAGGAAAAACATTGATTTTTGAAAAAAAGTTTACTATAATATTACTATTATGCGGCTGAAGCCCATACTCGGAAAAGAGCCCGCCCAAGGCGGTTTGCAAACAGAACACGATAAAAATATTCGTATCTGTACGTCATCAGAGCGAGATGACATACAGATCGTAAAAAGAGTCGATAAAACAATACCAGGAAGGTTGACGCATACAGAATGTATGCTTCTTTCTGGTATTTTTTTGCACTCGTGTCTGGAGTAAAAGTGTGTCATTGCACATGGTTTCAGGACAGAAAAGGGGATAAATTCATGAAAAAACGAACAATAAAAACAATACTGGCAGCTCTGACGGCAGCCGCCATGGTATGTTCCATGGCCGGCTGTTCCGGAAAGGACGCGGGGACAGCGGAAAGCTCCGCATCCGGTTCCTCCGCTGCTGCGGAGAACACAGGCGCGGCAGCAGAAAACGGGAAAGACTCCGTCATCGTTGTCATGGGACCGTCCTCCGAGCCGGAGGCAGGATTTGATCCGGCTTACGGCTGGGGAGCTGGAGAACATGTCCATGAGCCGCTGATCCAGAGCACGCTGACCGTCACAAAGGCAGATATGACGATCGGTTATGACCTGGCGACAGATATGAATGTCAGTGATGACGGGATGACATGGACCGTGACGATCCGCGATGACGTAAAGTTTACCGATGGGGAGAAACTCACGGCGGAGGACGTGGCATTCACTTACAATACACTGCGGGACAACAGCTCGGTCAATGACTTTACGATGTTAAAAGAGGCGAGAGCGCTGGATGATACCACGGTCGAGTTTGATATGAACCGTCCGTATTCGATCTGGCCGTACACGATGGCGATCACGGGGATTGTCCCGGAACACGCTTATGGTCCGGACTATGGAACGAACCCGATCGGTTCCGGCCGCTATATCATGAAACAGTGGGACAAAGGGCAGCAGGTGATCTTTGAGGCAAACCCGGATTATTATGGGGATGCGCCGAAAATGAAGACCGTGACGGTCTTATTTATGGATGAGGACGCAGCGTATGCGGCGGCTCTTTCCGGACAGGTGGATCTTGCTTACACATCGGCGGCATACTCTGACCAGACGGTCGATGGATTTTCCCTTTTTGACTGCAAGACGGTCGATAACCGCGGCTTCAACCTTCCGGTGATCCCGGCGGGGGAGACCGATGAGAACGGCGTGGCGCTTGGAAACGATTTTACAAGTGATGTAAGTGTGCGCCGCGCGATCAACCTTGCGATCAATCGGGAAGAGATGATCGACCACGTATTAAACGGGTACGGGACAGTGGCATACAGCGTCTGCGACCAGATGCCGTGGTATAACCCGGCGGCGGAGACGGATTATGATCCGGATATGGCGAAGGCGATCCTGAAAGAGGATGGCTGGGAAGCCGGAGAAGACGGGATCCTCACAAAAGACGGAGTCCGCGCCGAGTTCACCCTGATGTATCCGACCGGTGATTCTGTCCGCCAGGCACTTGCGGAGGACACGGCAAACCAGTTAAAAGCATTCGGGATCAACGTGACGACCGAGGGAGTCGGCTGGGATACCGCCTACGACCGCGCACAGTCCACTCCGCTCATGTGGGGATGGGGCGCGCACACGCCGATGGAGCTCTACAACATTTACCATACGGCTCCGGGAAAGAAATATGCGGAATATTCCCCGTATGCAAATGTGAAAGTGGACAAGTACATGGATGCCGCTCTGGCGGAGAGCGACCTTGAAAAGTCCTATGAACTCTGGAAAGATGCCCAGTGGGACGGGACGACAGGGATCACCCAGGATGGGGATCTTCCGTGGATCTGGCTTGTGAATATTGATCATTTATACTGGGTGAAGGACGGACTGCAGGTTGCGGAGCAGAAACTTCATCCGCACGGACATGGCTGGTCGATCGTAAACAACGTTGACCAGTGGACATGGAAATAAAGAGAACGGGTCTGTGGATCGGCAGACAGGCAGCGCGGATGTGTCTGATGGTACTCCTTGTGAGTATTCTGGCGTTTGGGCTCCTGGCGGCCTCGCCCATAGATCCGCTCCAGACAAACGTCGGTCAGACCGCGCTCGGCTCCATGAGTCCGGAGCAGATCGCAAGACTCAGAAGCTACTGGGGAACGGATCTTCCGCCGGTGGAGCGGTATCTGAACTGGCTGAAAGACTTCCTTCATGGAAACATGGGAACCTCGCTTCTGTACCGGAGACCGGTGGCGGAAGTCATCGGTGAGAAGGTCTTAAGCTCCGTATGGCTTTTATTTACGGCATGGCTGTTATCTGGCATTCTCGGCTTTTTCCTTGGCGTTCTCGCAGGAAAAAAGCGCGGCGGAGTCATGGACCGGATCGTGACGGGATATTCGTTGTTTGTGGCGAGTACGCCGTCGTTCTGGGTGGCCATGGTGCTGCTCATGGTATTTGCGGTGCAGCTTCACTGGTTCCCGATCGGATTCAGCGTTCCGATCGGAATGGATGCAGGGGCAATCTCCATTGCGGACAGGATCCGGCATGCGGTTCTTCCGGCTGCGGCTTTAAGCATCACGGGAATCTCATCCATCGCCCTTCATACGAGGGAAAAACTCATCGAGGTCATGGAAAGTGATTACGTTTTGTTTGCAAGAGCAAGGGGAGAGTCGGACTGGGCGATCTTAAGACGTCATGGACTCCGGAACATTCTTCTCCCGGCCATGACACTTCAGTTCTCGTCGGTGAGTGAGATCATCGGCGGCTCTGTCCTTGTGGAACAGGTATTTTCCTACCCGGGACTGGGACAGGCGGCAGTGACGGCGGGACTCGGAAGTGATGTTCCGTTACTTTTAGGGATCACAGTCGTGACGGCGGTCATCGTCGCCGCGGGAAATCTTGCGGCAAACATTTTGTACGGTGTGATCGATCCGAGGATCCGGGAGGGGGCGAAGCAGAGATGATGAAAAATCGCAGAAGAAAAAGCTTCGCACTGCTGATCCTGGCAGCTGGACTTTTGGTGTTCGTTGCGGTTCTCGGGAGCTTCTGGAAGGAAGCTGCGATCCAGACCGATTTTACGCGAAAAAATCTTGCGCCTTGTATCCAGTATCCATTCGGAACAGACTGGATGGGCCGGGACATGTTTGTTCGGACGATCGCCGGACTTTCTTTAAGCATCCGGATCGGACTCCTGACGGCGGCGGTCAGCGCAGCTGCGGCATTTCTTATGGGACTCTGCGCGGCTGTGTGCGGAAAAGCGGCGGACAGCATTGTGCAGATGCTCATCGATATCGTGATGGGAATTCCACATATGCTGCTTCTGATCCTGATCTCCTTCGCCTGCGGGCGGGGATTCTGGGGTGTTGTCTGGGGGATCGCGTTCACGCACTGGGCATCGCTCGCGAGACTCATCCGCGGGGAGGTCCTGCAGCTAAAACAGAGCCAGTATGTGAAGATCGCGGAGAAGCTCGGAAAAGGAAAGTTTTATATCGCATTCTGCCATATGGCGCCGAACCTGATCCCGCAGTTTATTACGGGACTTGTCCTCCTGTTTCCGCATGCGATCCTTCATGAAGCCAGCATCACATTTTTGGGCTTTGGGCTTTCCTCGGAAAGTCCGGCGATCGGGGTGATCCTGTCGGAGAGCATGAAGTACCTTGCGATGGGAAAATGGTGGCTGGCGCTGTTTCCGGGACTTTTCCTCGTGGGAACGGTCCTGCTGTTCCATTATATCGGTCAGGCGCTGTGCAGGCTTCTGGATCCGGGCAGTGTTCATGAATAGGAGGCGGAGAAGATGAAGGATACGATTTTGGAAGTGGAGGATCTCTCCGTCACCTTTACACAGTATGACCGCGGTTTTTCGAGACGGACGCTCCATGCGGTGGAGAAGATGGACCTCTCGGTACGTGCGGGCGAGATCGTGGCGGTCGTGGGATCAAGCGGATCCGGCAAGAGTCTGTTAGCCCATGCGATCATGGGAATCCTGCCCTACAACAGCGCGATGGACGGGGAGATCCGGTTTCTTGGAACACCGCTGACGGCGGAACGGGTAAAAAAGCTCCGTGGACATGAGATCGTTTTTGTGCCCCAGAGTGTGTCATATCTTGATCCGCTCATGAAGATCGGGGATCAGATCCGGAACGGGAAAAAGGATCATTCCGTGAAGGAGAAATGTCTGTCGGTGCTAAAGCGCTATGGCCTGGCCCCGGATATCCGGGAAAAATATCCGTTTCAGCTATCCGGCGGCATGACGCGGCGCGTTCTGATCTCCACAGCGGTGATGGAAACACCGAAATTCGTCATTGCGGACGAGCCGACACCTGGACTTCACATGGAGGCGGCAACGCGCGTTATGGGGCATTTCCGGGAGATGGCGGATGACGGGGCAGGAGTTCTTCTCATCACCCACGATCTGGAGCTGGCGCTTTTGACAGCAGACCGGGTCGTCGTGCTCTATGGAGGCAGAGTCATCGAGGAGACGGACGCGGCTGCTTTTCAGAATGAGGAGAACCTGAAACATCCGTACACAAAGGCGCTGTTCCGATCCATGCCGAAGAACTGGAAAAAGGACGGAGAAAACCTCTGCGACACAGGAGAGATCCTGGAGATCATGCGAAAGGAATACGGAAGATGAAGCTGGAAGCGATCGACATTTCTTTTAAATACGGGAAAGGGAGCAGACAGATCCTGGATCATGTAAATCTTTCGGTGGAACCAGGCGAAAAGGTGGGGATCATGGCACCGAGCGGATATGGAAAGACAACGCTTTGTAAGATCCTTGCCGGGTATGAGAGACCGGATCAGGGGAAAGTCCTGGTCGATGGAATGCCGATCCTGAAGATCCGCGGTTACTGCCCGGTGCAGATGGTCTGGCAGCATCCGGAGCTCTCAGTGAATCCGAAAAGGCGCCTGAGTACGGTTCTTGCGGAAGGGGACTGGACGTTTGAGGATCCGGGCAAACGGGCGCGGATCGAGGAAGGCCTCGGGATCCGGGATGAATGGAAAGAACGGTTTCCGGTGGAGGTTTCCGGCGGGGAGCTTCAGCGGTTCTGTATCGCGAGAGCATTGGGGCGAAAGACGAAACTTCTGATCGCGGATGAGATGACGACAATGCTGGATCTGATCACGCAGGGACAGATCTGGGATTTCGTTTTGAAGGAACTGAAACGGCGGGAGATGGGAATGATCGCGGTCAGCCACTCGCCGGAGCTCCTTGAGAAGGTGTGTGACCGTGTGGTGCGGTATCCGCAGGCTGATCTTCGCGGGTGATATTTATAGCCCATATGTGGGCAATGAATTGACAAGCTTTATGAGATTCCGTAAAATGGGGACATAAAAATATGGTTTTTTGATGCGGTGCAGTGGACAACTGCGCCGTTTTGCTTTTTGACAGAAAATTTCAAAGAATATTTTTACAAACGATGGAGGAAAAGATGAGATTTTGTATGGATCTGTGCCTTGCGGTGGTCCTGATCCAGATTGCATGGACCGATATCCGCACGATGATGATACCGGACCGGGTGCTGGTTCCGCTGATGATCCTGGCGGGACTTTCGGTATTTACGGAGCCGGAAATTCCATTTATTGCCCGGCTCATTGGGATCTTCTGCACAGCACTTCCCATGTACCTTGCAAATCTTTTTGTGGACGGGGCATTTGGTGGCGGTGATATCAGGCTGCTGGCAGCCGCAGGATTCTGTCTCGGATGGAAAACATGCCTGATCGGGACGATCACGGGACTTTTTCTTGGAGGACTTCAGTCAGTGGTCCTGCTGGCACTTGGAAAGGTGAGATTCGGAGAGCGGGCGAGGATCCCGTTTGCTCCGGCGCTCTGTATGGGACTATTTGCCGCAAGACTTTTTGAGGATCAGATCGTCTCCCTGTTCTTCTGGGGAACATGGTAGGGGATCCAGAGTAATAAAAGGTGGGATATGTCATGAAAAAGCAAAAGAAACTTGGGACGGCAGGATTAGCTGATTTTTTCCGACAGTTTTCGGTCCTGGTAAGCTCGGGACTTCCGGTTGCCGGGGCACTTGAGATCATGGAAACGGATGAAACAGATCAGAGATTTTCCCGGGCATGCCGGCTTTTCAAGCAGCGGATGACCGATGGAATGGCGATCGGGGATGCCATGGAGGAGACAGGGGCATTTCCGGAGCTGGCAGTCCAGATGATCCGGTCGGCGGAGATCGGAGGTCATCTCGGGAAAACGACTATGAAGCTCTCGGAGCATTATGAAAAAGAACATCGCACGGAAGGAAAGATCCGCAGTGCTATACTGTACCCGAAGATCCTTATCTTTATGATGATATTCCTGGTCCTGTTTGTCTTTCTAGCGATCCTTCCGACGCTGGAACCACTCCTTAAAGGTGTGAAGCTTCCGCTTCTTACGAGAACACTGATGGAGATCAGCCATTTTCTGTATCGATACCGATATTTTCTTCCGGCAGCAGCACTGATCCTTTTCACGGTCTGGAAATTTCTGATCACGAGACCTGTGGTCAGGCTTTTGTACGACAGGATGCTGTGTGCACTGCCGGTCCTGGGAAGACAGGTGAGAACGATCTGCACGGCGAGATTCTGTGAAAACATGTCGAGTCTCTATTCCAGCGGACTGCCGATCCCATCCTGTTTAATGTATACAATCGGGACCATCGGAAACCGCTATCTGGATGGGAAACTCCGGTTGATCATGGAAGACGTGAAAAACGGAATGCTGCTCAGCGAGGCAATCCGGGCGAGCGGCAGTTTCGATAAGAAACTGGCGGCGGTGATCGTCACCGGTGAGGAAGCGGGATGCCTGGAAGATATGTTAAAAAGGCTGGCGGAAAATTATGAACATGAGGCGGATCTGGCACTCACGAAACTGATGAATCTCCTGGAACCGGCGATGATCCTGGTCATCGGCTCACTCACCGGTCTTCTGATCCTTGGGATCATGGAACCGATGTGGAACATGTATGGGAGTATTGGCAGTTGAGAGGAGGAAACCGATTGAAAAAGAACGGACATGAAGGCTTTGTTATGGCAGAAGTTCTGATCACAGTCATGATCGTCATGGTCTTTGGGACTTTACTGTTTTCTTCAGCATCGAGAAGATATGCGCGGGCAGAGCGGAATATCGCGAAAATGGAGGCGAGACTGGCTGCGGAATCGGTCGTGCAGGTGCTGGCAGGGAAGATCCTGAAAGAAGAGTCATCGGAGGTGATCGAAAAACTTGTCTCCAGACACGGTCTTCCGGTGACCGAGGGCGTGGTCTGGGCGGATACGGAGAATGGAGAGTCAGAAAAGATCAGGACTGTCGTGACATCTTTCTGGCGAGAGGATGGCTCTGAACTGGTGCTGCATGCGGAGTGTACGGTGCGGGAGCAGACAGAAAGTGCATCGATCGTTCTCGGGCGGGAACGCCTATCCGTGTATACACCATCCACAGCGGATCGGAAGGAGGAGAACGCGCCATGAAAAAGAGAAAGAAAATACTTTCAGATCACAGCGGAATGACGCTCGTGGAGATATTGACAGCGTTCTTTATTCTGATGCTGGCGTCAAAGGCTGTCGTTTCCTGTATTTCAGGGTATTCCCGCGTGATCGAAAAGAGCCGGGAACTTTCCGCAGCAGGCACAGAAGTGGAACGCCTGACAGGAGATGCGGAATATGCAGCAGCCGCAGAGATCCATCTGGAGATCGGCGGGGAGGAGTTTGTGGAATCCGGATCCTATGTGGAAGAGACGGTGAAAGACAGTGATCGTCCGGTAACCGGTTTTTGGGCGGATCAGGCGGTCATGGAGGAGATTTTTGCAGATGGAGAATAAAAGAGGCGGTTTTACCCTGGTGGAAGTCATGACGGCGATCCTGCTGTTTGGAATGCTGATGCTTCTTATTTTTCCGATGAGGCGGATGATGGTTCGCGTTCTGGAGCGGACAGGGGATCAGGAACATGCGGAAATAATCGGTGATGCCGTTTTCCGGCATGTGACGGACGGATTGCAGACAGGTGCGATCCGGGTCGGGGAGCTGGACGAGCTTTCACTGGATACGTTTTGTGAGGATGATCTCGTGCTGGAAATTTCAGTGGAGGATTCGAGTGAATCCCGCGTATTTATCAGGATCACGGTGTCTGAGGGGGTACGGGTCCTTTATGAGAGATCTGGAAATATTTTTTGTGGGAGCCCCGGACAGCAGCCTTAAATAAGGGATGCCGATGACAAAGAATTGGTTTTTATGCGGTGGCGGTACCGCAGTCCAGACAGTGAAATTTTGAGATAGGGGGAAGTGAAAATGCTGCTTGCATTAGGTGGAGACGGAAGAAATGGAAACAGGGAAGAGAGCGCGGAAAAAACGGAACGGGTTGGAAGAGAGACAGAATCGGCGGTGAAGATCCTGGAAGAACTTCTGATCTTCGGATACCGGAAAAATGCCAGCGATATTCACATGGAACCGTGGGAGGACCGGTTTGTGATCCGGATGAGGATCGATGGAATGATGACGATGGTCCGGGAGTTTGACAAATCCATGTACCAGCCGCTCGTGACGAGAGCGAAGGTCATCAGCGGGATGGATATCGCAAAAAAGAGAGTTCCGCAGGACGGACATTTCCGGGAGACGATCAAAGGGATCCAGCTGGATATGAGAACGAGCGTGATCCCGACGATCTTCGGGGAAAAGATGGTGCTGAGATTTCTGGACAGAAAGACGGAGATCGATCATTGCGGGACATTTGGCATGAATGAAGAAAATTATAAGAAGATGATACAGATCCTGAGGAGTCCGGGCGGGATCCTGTATCTTACCGGACCGACAGGATGCGGAAAGACCACGACATTGTACCTGATCCTGGAATATCTGTTGAGACAGCCGGTAAATATCGTGACGATCGAGGATCCCGTGGAGCGATATCTTCCGGGGATCAGCCAGATCCAGGTGAATGAACAGGCGGGACTTACCTTTGAATCGGGACTCCGCGCGGTTTTGAGACAGGATCCTGATATCATCATGGTCGGCGAGACGAGAGATCCGGAGACTGCGAAGATCAGTGTCCGCGCGGCGATCACCGGTCATCTGGTGCTCTCGACTCTGCACACGAAAAGTGCAGTGGGCGGGATCACAAGAATGGCGGATATGGGCGTGGAGCCATACCTCACGGCGGACAGTCTGTGCGGCATGGCGGCACAGAGACTGGTGAGAAAGGTGTGTCCGCACTGCGCGGAGGCGGTGGAACTCACGGAGGAGGAACAGCGTTTGCTTGGAAGAACGGTGAAAAGTGCAAAACGCGGGCGCGGATGTGAACACTGCCTGAATACAGGATACAAAGGGAGAACTGCGGTCCATGAGATCTTTGTGATGGACCGGGAATTAAAGCGGATGACAGCGGAGAACCGGCCTGCATGGGAGATCGAGGAATATATAGTGAAGACACAGGGAATGCGGACCATGCGGGAAGAGCTGGCAGATCTGGTGTGTGACGGTGTGATCCCGATGGAGGAGTTCCTGCGGACGGTGGAAGTTCGGTAAATACAATATGGAGAAGAAAACGGGATGCGCGCGGCGTGTCCCGTTTTTTCTTAAAAGGAACTTCCGGTGAAATCCAAAGGCACTCCGTGCCAATGGTGCACACTCTTTTTTACATTATCAAATGCCTGTAAACACTGACTTTGCAGGGATTTTTATGAAAACGGATTGGCAAAAATGACGAAAATAGAAAAATATTTTCGTGAAACTGACCAAATAACAGGGGCATGGTTTTACGGATCCGATATGGATTCCGGAAAGGTCCTGTGATATAGTTATGGACAAACAGAGGAATGAACCGTCCGGGACATTCCAGTCAAATCATGACAGATCTTTTTAAAGTCTTAAAAATCTCCGGAAGCAGATGGTGTCTGCTTCATCGAAAAGCCGCCGGCGGCTTTAGCCGGAATATCCAGGAGGAAAAATGAATCGAAGGAAAATGGTAAAGTGGCTTGCTGCTGCAGGTTCTTTTGGCGCACTCGCAGGCTGCAGCGGGGAACTTGTCCCCTATGCGGCGGAGAGACCGATAGAGATCTCGGCAGCGGAGCAGGTGATCCTGCAGGACCGGGAAGCAGGCAGAAGATTCTTTATGGAATCCGTATCTGCTGCAGACCGGGAAGGAAGACAGGAGATCACGGTAACAGGAAGAGAAAGTGCATTTGATACGCTGGTGATCGCGCAGATGTTTCCGGATGTGATCAATATTTCAAAGACAGATCTTGGAACGAGAAGTGTGAACGGTGAGCTGTTTTCGGACTGCCGGATCGGTTTTGAGTGGCGGGGGCGGGCGCCGGATCCCGGAGAAGAGAAAGTGCCCGGAACAGGAGATCAGTTCGGGGATGAAAAAGACCGGGCGTCCTGGAAGATCGGCGATGTGATCCTGCGGAATGTCGCGGGAAAAGTCTGCAGATTCCGCTGCATTGATGATGATTATCAGGATGGAAGCGGAAACTACGGAAAACGCGCGCTGTTTCTGGCGGAGTGTGTGATCCGGTCTGACGTGGAGAGCACATATGAGGAACGGGTCCTGCTTTCGTTCGGGGAGAATAATAATTATAAGAAATCCCGGGTAAGAAAGTGGCTGGGAGAACAGGAGGAGAATACGGTTCCGGATGCGGACTTTGTATACACGGGAACAGTAACCGCATTTACAGGAAGGACGGAAACCGGAGATTTTGCGCAGACCCGGATGGATGGGCTTCGGAGCTGCCGGCTTTCGTATCAGGAATGCCGGGACCGCTTCTTTCTGCTGTCTCTTGAGGAGGCGTACCGGTACCGGGAGGAGATCTGGAACCCGGAAGGAAAGGGAAGTTCTTACAGCAGGGGATTCTGGCTCCGCACACCGGCTTATGAGACAGACGAGTATGGAAATTTTGTATACGGAAACAGGGAATATGTTGTAGATCTGGAAAACGGATGCCTCAGACAGGCGGATGTGTCGGATAGCGGGATCGGAATCTGTCCGGCGTTCTGTCTGCCGCAGGCATAGAGGGGAGAAAATATGAAAAAGAGCAGAAAAAACAGAGGAAGAAAGAGCCGGATGATGTTAGCGGGATTAGGAGTCTGCATGGCGCTCGGAACACCGGTAAAGGGAATGGCAGTTTTAAGAAGCGTGGAGACGGCGGAGGGGAAAATCGCGACTGCGTCGGATGCGTCCGGGAAGATCGCTGTATTCGCGGCGGACGATGAGATCTGGGGTGCGGATGTAGGTGATATGAGCTTCCTGAGTGGAAGATCCGGAGACGGAAGCAAAGAAAAACCTTACCAGCTCACGACAAAAGAGCATCTGATCGGACTTGCGGTTCTCGCGTCCATGGGAATGGAAATTGGAAGCGGGGAGGGAACGTACCCGGGTAATTATAGAGGTGCCTGGTTTGAACTGGGGAAAAATATCGATCTCGGCGGCATGAACTGGATCCCGATCGGTTTTTACCGAACCGGTGCGGATATGCGGGCGGGAAAAGTGAGTCCGTTTGAAGGTCATTTTGACGGAAATGGGAAGACTGTCTCGAATTTTCGCATGTACCAGCCGTCCTGGGACTTTGGAGGACTGTTCGGAATGGTGGAGAATGCGGAGATCACGGATCTTAAAGTAAAGCCGGGACATGTGATCACAGTGAAGGAAAATGGAGGAATTCTTGCGGGCCGGGCAAAGCATTCGGTGATCCGGAATGTGACGGTAAATGGGACACTGAGGACTACCGGCACCGTTGGCGGAGTGACCGCGGATGTTCTGGAAGATTCTGTGATGGAAAACTGTGTTTCCGACCATGTGGCGATCGACGCGGGAAGCGGAAAGGAGATCTTCATTGGCGGAATTGCCGGGCGGGCCTCCGAGTCACTGATCGCGGATTGTGAAGTGAATACTGGGGACAGCCTGAGCGCCAGGATCCAGGGCGGTGGTTATGTTGGCGGAATTGCGGGCTTTCAGAATTCTGCAGATATCTTTAATTCGCATGTGATGGGGACCATCGGCGGAAGCGGTGCCCAGTCTATCGGCGGAATTACCGGAAAATATGCCTCCGGAAAGATCAAAGTGGCGAGATTTGAGGGAACGATCGCGTCCTCCGGACTCGGAAGTGCGGCGCGGGAGGGAACCTTCATCGGAACGCACGATACTGGGTTCCATTTCCGCTATGGTGCGGAGGCTGGCGCGGACGCAGCGTATCTGTTCGCAGACACGGAGGAAAAGATCGCGGCCGGAGTCTGTGGTTCCGGAGTTTCGGATGATAACCGGTTTTCATATGATGCCCATATCGGCTTCTGGAACAAGGGCGATAATTTCTACACATTAGTCCAGGGACAGAATGTAAAGAAAGAGGATGAGCTCTATTTCTACGAGGAACTCGAAAACGGAGTCCTCCATGTCGTGGATACGGAGGATGCGGCGAGACAGGGCCTGTATACTCCGGACCATTTCGCACCAAATTCCGTGGGACGGCCAGTGCGGGGATATCTGCTTTCGGTTCTCCAGGTGGATACGGCGGCAAATTCAGAGAATTTCTACGATGTCGCAGTTCTCACAGCAAAAGGTCCGTCCGCGTACAGTAAAGAATTTCATAAAGCTTACCGGGGTGCAGTGGTGGCCGGGGACACGGTGACAGTCCTCACAGCGCCCAGGAATACGGAGACGGAAAAATTCCAGATGGACGGTGTGCCGACTTATACGGACTCTCTGGGGCGAAGAAGGAAGACGAGCTATCAGACAGGCGGTTCCTACCAGTTTGTGATGCCGGAGCATGACACGGAAGTATCTGCTGTCTATAAGAAGGTGGCTGCAGGCGTGCGGGTGGAGCCTCAGGAATTTGCTTTCAGGGTCACAGAGGAGCGCACCGGCGACCGGATGAACCCGTCGATCACAACGGAAGTGCGGGACAGCGCGGGAAAACTTTTGGCGAGATATCTGAACGGAAAGCCGGAAGCAGGGACAAAGGTCCAGGATGTGAAGATCCAGGCGGTAGTCGATAAGAATAATGATGTCGCTGATGAGGCGGTGAGATGGAGCGTGGACGATGATGAACTGATCCTTTTAAAGAAAAATGATGATGAGGATGAGTCCGGATATACGAAAAAGAGCGCTTCGATCGAGCTGAATCTGAATGCCGGATTTTTTAAGGACATCGTCGGGAAGGCTGAGGCAGAGCAGGCAAAGAAACAGTACCGGTATCCGATCGAGGATACGATTTACGGAAACGGAATTCAGGGTGGACTTGCTGTCCTGACGGCAAAAACGAGACCTGTATCCAGTTTCGAGGAGAAGTCTGTGACGGCAAACTGCAGGATCCCGGTAACCTTCCAGATCAAAGACCGGACGAAGGTCGCGGCGGAAGGAGCATCTCTCAATAAGACGGCTTTAAATTTTACAGTCACCAGAAAACTGACCGGTGACCGGAAAAATCCGCAGGAGACACTCACAGTATCAGCACCGCAGATCCTTTCGGGGACCTTTGCACCGGATTATTTTGACAAAAAAGATATCAATTGGACAGTCGGTGATCATGCGATCATCCAGATGGATGCCGGTTTTGTGGAAGAAGGGATCGCGGACGGCGATTACCGGAACGCGAAGGTGAGCGCCAAAAAGGATACAAGATGGATCCTGGATCTCATGGAAGCAGATGACGCGGCTCATGCGGAACATATTTATGAAAAACGCACCGGATATGGGACCCGAAGCACGGATGTGATCATGGCAGCAAAGGATGCGCTTGGAAATATCCAGTCGGCAGCCTGCAGTGTGAAAGTGGACTTTGTGACGGATGACCAGACGGTGGTGATGCCTGAGGAGATCAGGACGGATCAGGATACGCTGACCTTTGCGCTGACACTTACGAAAAGCGGATCAAGATACAACCCGGTACTTAGCTGGGAGGGCTCGGATGCTCAGAAGATCACGGCAGAACTTGTTCCCGAAGCGGCGCTCAAAGGGAATGGAGACGGAAATTTTGTACTTGAATGGAGATCTCGATCCGGAGCTGTGAAAGCGGAAAACGGAGTGATATCGGCAGATACAGGCGCATCCTGGATCACGGAGGCGATGAAGAAATACCCGTATACGGCGGAAACCACGGATGAGATCACGGTGAAGGCAGGAACTATTGAAAAAAAGATCCCGGTAAAATTGACGTTTAAACTTGTAGACCGGACATGGTCAGGAAGTTCCGGAGGACATTCTTCTGGCAGTGGAAGTACGGGAAGTGTATTGAAAAAGCTGCAGAATACAGGAGAACAACCGAAAGGAAGTATTGCCGGTGAATGGAGAAAAGAAGCAGACGGAAGCTGGCGGTTTGTTTCCGGCGGAAAAACTTATGCCGGTGAATGGGCCTGGATCTACAATCCATACGCAAAAGAAGGTCAGGAAAAAACTTCCTGGTTTCATTTCGCAAGTGACGGCAGGATGCAGACCGGCTGGTTTCTCGACGAAAAGGATGGCAGCTGGTATTACCTCCGGAAGACGAGCGACGGAAACCAGGGAAAAATGCAGACCGGATGGCTGAAAGAGGGAGAAAAATGGTATTACCTTGGACCGACGGGACGAATGACAAAGGGATGGAACTGGATCGACGGAAAATGTTACTATATGGACCAGAAAAACGGACATATGCTGGCGGGCTGTATGACACCGGACGGATATACCGTGGATGATACAGGTGCATGGTGTGTTCACGGGGTTGTGCAGACATTTGGAAAGAAATAATGGCGGGGGATCAGGATGGAAAAGAAGAAAAGAAGGCGATGGATAGCCGGTTTTCTGGCGGTTATCATGACGATCACGGGAGTGGGGATTCCACTCCCGTTCCCGTCCGAGGCATCGGATATATGGCCGCAGAAATCGACGGCACCGTTCTACTGCCTCGATGGAGGAAAAGGATGGAAAAAAGTCGACCGGTATGACATGTATAAATTTGATACGATGCCGTCTCCCCTTACGGAGACGCAGGCGAAACGGCTATTCTGGGCGTATCCGGATAACTGGTCAGCGTTAAAGGACGCGGCAAAAAAATTTGATCCGGGCCTCTATGCGGAAATTGCCTCCACAACATCGAGTGCCAATATCGTAAAATATGTGAAAGACGATGCCGGAACAAAATTTGCCTGGGTGGCTGACAATCCGGAAATCGAAGATCGCGCGATCGCTGCAATGGAGCAGGCGTCATCGGTCGGACTGGCGGCGGGGAAAGAAGCACCGGACGCGATCCGGGGAGCGACTTCAGAAGATACGGCAGTGCCATTCCAGGTACTGCCTTTTTCCGACGGACCGGGGGCACTGGATACAGAATTTGTGCTCGGAAAGGAGTTTATCCGCGATATTGCGAAGATCGAACCTCAGAGTGTCTGGGACAATGGATCGACCGGGGGAAATGTGGGCTGGCTGGATGCCTCCCAGGATAAAAATATTGCAAAATCTGTGATGGGTACAAATCTGTATGAGGTGACCTGGAGCGGAGACGCGATCCGCATCCATAATAACGGCTCGGCGACTGCAAACGAAAATGCGGTCGGCAGCAGTATGACAGATGAAGAAAAATATAATAAGACTACGGTTCGTTATAAGATCACGATGAGAGGAAATTCCGGCTGGTACACGGAAGGCAGCTGGAATCCGGAATATCTCCGGGAGTGGATGGATTTTAAGGTCTGCATCAACGCACCGGAACACCAGAGACTCTACAAAGCGGATATGAGGATCATTCCGTCGGATATGGTATTTTATCTTGTGATCAGCCAGGACGGAGGAGAAAAAGACGAAAGGCAGGAATACGGAGCAGAGACGCCGACACTGGAATTTCAGATCTATCGCCATAAAGAGACTTTTTCGGCGGATTATAATGTCAGACTCGTAAAACATGATGATGAGACGGGAATGCCGTTAAAGGGAAGCCAGTTCTATCTGTATGAAAGATTTGAGGATCAGGATAAGATCTCAAAGGCGGATGGAGAGGGAAAACTTGCGGAAAAAAATTTAAGTTTTCGTCCATGGAGAGACTTCCAGGTGTTTTCTGAAGGAACCACGAATGAAAAGGGTGAAATTACTTATCGCGATACCAGAAAGTATGCCTATGAAAAGACATATTGCGACGGACATGCCGCTCCATCCTGGGCAAATATGCCTGAAGAACAGGGAAAAGGTGATGGGAAAAGCGATGCCTATGAGGAGGCGGCAGAACAGACGCGGGACAATAACCGGGCGGCGGCAAAACAGTGGCTGGAGTTAGCAGAGGCCTGCGAGGCAGAGGCGGACGGCGGATGCCACTTCCACTGGCTTGCAGATGAGAGTGTCTATGACGAAGTGAAGGAGGTATTGGAGAGCGGAGAAGCAGACGGAAGAAGCCGGGAAGGCGCCGGGATGATGCGAAAGAACCGTGCCGCGTCTCAGGATGCATTTGAAGGATCCGGCTGTAAAGCAGATTGTGAAGAGACTTACCGGAAATTTATCGGACTGCGTTTTACTTATACCTGGAAAGAAATCCAGGCGAGAAGTGGGTATATACTCCATGATCTGCATCAGGATGATATTCCGGTGGAGATGATCATGACGGATTCTTCCGAGGCAGGAGCGAATGCGGAGAAGGTGTCCGGAAGCAGCCGCGAGATCGCGGAAAACATCTGGTATTCGGGAAATGGAAGTATGGGTGAGAACAGTGTTTCAGAAAGAAAAATACCGATGGTGAAAAGCACGATGGGAAATGTTCTGAGGAGAACTGCTTCCGACTCAGAAGCTGCGGCTGTCAGGGCGACGGAGTCCAATGCGGAAAAGAAAAGTATTTTCCGGATGCTTTATGACTTGTTCCGGGGAAAAGATCAGGATGAGGAAGAGGAAAATGGAGGATCAGACGGTTGGGGTGAGTTTGAAGGTGTTGGAGATTTTGCGGATATCCTGGCAGATGCAGAGGAAGATGGGATCCGGCATCTGAATACCGGGGATCCCGGAAAATATTCGCATTGTAACGGAGCGGAAAACTGTGGGGATGCATGGCATGTCTATGACCACCGGACGGAAGGACGGATCCATATTACAAAAAAAGATCTGGACCTTTTCCGGGGAGAATCTGATAAGTATTCATCCTACGGGGATACAGAAGGGGACGGAACACTTCAGGGGGCTGTTTACGGTCTTTTCGCGGCGGAAGACATTATCCATCCGGACGCAGAAGTAGCGGGAAACGGGACCCTGACAAATACAGGGATCGTCTACAGGAAGAATGATCTTGTGGCTGCGGCATCGACAGATCAGGACGGAAATGCAGATTTCCTGTGTTATACCGTAAAACCGGGGATGGAATACGATTACGGGGAAGGGAAGATCAGCAAAAGAAATGATATTTCCTGGAACGGACCGGAAAATCTTTATCAGAAGAATAGAGAAAAGAACGGAAACTGCTGGATCGGACGTCCGCTGATCCTTGGAAAATATTATATAAAGGAGCTCTCAAGAAGCGAGGGATATGAACTTTCTGTAAATGGAATGGAGCAGCAGATTACAAACCGGGGAAGCGGATATGATGTGCCGGATTCTGTGACAGATGCCAATGGAACTGCGGTGGTTACGATGCCGGAGCTTGCGGCTGCGATGGAAGGCGATGATGGAAGCGGAAAAGGATACGATGAACTTGCATTTACGGTGAGTTCCTCGGGAACTGCCGGGGAAAACGGAGATGGAGGATATGAGATCCTCGCCTGCGGCTTCCCGGAAGGGACAAAGTTTTATCGTGTCGATACAGGAGAAGAGCTGGTCACAGGACCTCATGTGACGGGAACAGAGACCGTGATCGTGAAAGATGCGGCAGGAAGAACGATATGGAAGCAGGCGGAAAGCGATTCCAGTGACCTTCTCTATCAGCCGGAACGTAACGTAGCGGGAAAGATCACCGGGCAGGAACCGGTGATCCGAATGGAACCGCAGATTTTAAAGGTGGAGCAGATCCCGGAGAAAATACCGATGCGCCTTGAAAATCTGTCTGTCGATGAGGACGATGAACGTTTTCAGGCAAAACTGGAGGAATGTGATCTTTCAGACGAAACAGCAGACGCGTTTCTCTTTTTGAAAGCGCAGACGGAGGAAATCCTCGGAAAGAACGGATATGATGTCCCGGTTACTGCAGGAGGGATCCGTTCTATGGAAACTGCACCGATTTACAACCGGGGAGTGAAAAAAGGTCAGACAGATGTCTGGGGTATGACGACGGAACCAGGAGAAACAGCGAAAAAAACAGTATATGGGGCAGCAGTACAGGAAATCTCTGTCACATGCAAAAAGAATGACAGTATCCTGGATCTCATGCAGAATATTTTCACCTGGTATCAGGAACATCCCCAGTGGAATTTTGGTGGGATCGACATGATCAGAAGAGAAGGAGACCACTATCAGATCACCCTGTACGCCGGGGCATCCTCGATCGGGAATCGAAGATTTTTCACATCGAAAACGGAAAATGGAAGGAAAACGGTGGACTGCGTGTATGCCGTATACGAGGATCCGGTAAATCTTCGCTGGGTCTACCAGGAATATAAAAACAGTGGAAAGTATCGGTTTCAGGTGGACAGACAGTACATGCTCGGGAACGGCAGAGGCAGAAGATATTATCTTGACGCGACACTGACCCCGGTCATGATGCCGGGAACGGATGGAAAACTGACGGAGATCATGCATCAGGTCATGGTTTACCATAAAAAAGGGGAAGACGTGATCGATTACCTGTCTGGAGATCCGGCACATGGATACCGCGTTCCACTTACAAAGACGGAAGATAAGATCGAGATCACGACAGAAAAAGAAGTCGTGGAAAAAGACGTGGAACTTCCGGATGTGGTGAGAGAGGAAAAAAACGGTGTATACAGGATCCATATAAAGACCGCGGGGAAGGATTCTTTTGGAAAAGAATTCAATGATAAAAAGACGAGTCTTACTTTAAACTTTACTGCAAAACTTCCGGAAAAAAGCCATGTTCTGACGGAAAAAGAGATCCGGATGCTTGGAAATGCGAATGTCCGGGGATATCGGGCGGGAGACCGGATCGGCTATGCGGAATACCTTGTAAGGTTTTCGGGTGCAGCTCTTGCAGCGTCTGTTTCGAAGAACCGGGATCTTTCCGATACCTATATTATCGCAAAGCGGCTGATCTATTGCGGGCAGGATAAGATCAGCGAGGACGGGGATACGGGACTGACACCGGCAATTGTTCTTGAGCGGCCTGTGAAACAGAAAATACGCGTGGAAAAAAAGACGGACGACGGAGAAAATATCGGGAATTTCCGCTTTAAGATCTACCTGAAGTCCAATCTGGAACGAATTTTCTGTACAAAAGACGGAGAGATTTCCTGGGCAGATAAAAACGGAAATCCGGTGCAGATCGAAGAATACCGGGAACATTTTCCAGAGCTGGTGCAGAAGATCTATACGAGAAAGGAAATCCGACAGGTACTGGAGACGGTGGCGCAGAGGAAAGATTCTGACCAGGGAGAAGGAACGATTCACGAGTATAACTATGAAAAGTTCTTCGCGGCTATCCGAACGGCGGATACAGATCGCTGGAAGAGAAAGGGAAAACTGTGGAATACGTCATTTAAACCATTTGCGTCCAGCCTTATCAGCGGAAAGAAAAATGAGATCAATACTTCAGAATATGCGAAAGAAAACACAAAGCGCTCGGATGCGGTCCGGCAGTTCGCCATCGACTGGTATCTGAAAGAGGAGATGGAAAATCTGCAGTATAAGGAGAGCAAATATCCGGATGAGCAGTACGACCATGCCTTTTTTCTTGCGATCCAAAAGGCGGAGGAGTATCTGCAGCCATTTTTTCGATATGATCTTGGAAAGATCTACGCGATCGCATGGGACAGCGAGGAGGACGGTGGTTCTGACGGAGATCAGACAACTCTGACCGTTCAAAAGAAAAATGGGGAGACAAAGGAAGAGGCAGCTGCGGCAGTTTCTGAATATCTCCCATACGGAGAGTATGTGATCGCAGAGGAACAGCCGTATGCATCTGAATTACTGGACTTTAAGAACAGGCATTATGAGATTGATGCGCCGAAGGAGATCTTCCTTCCGGAGGCAGCAGGACAGTCCGGGGATGATCAGAGAGAAAACTATATTTATAAGAGAGCGTATTCCCCATGGGATCTTGCGAAAAAGTACCTGATCCGCTTCAATGAGGAGTGGGACAAAAATCAGCAGCAGGAGCTGTGGGAGTATGTGATCAGTGCCCACAGCAATGACGGGGATTTTGAAGTTTATCCATATGGCCTCTCAGAAAAAGCAAAGACCGGCCATTATGAACCTTATGGAAACGGGAAGGTGGGGCGATATTATCACTATCGGTCAGACAGCGAATACGGAGCGAAAACGGATGGAAAGGAGACGATGACAGGGGTAAAAACAGCTCGTAACGGAGAATATGCGCCGATGCTGGTTCCATGGAGCATTGTAGATCCGAATGAGCAGAAAGATGACAAGAGCTGGACAGGATATGGAGAAAAATCATTTCTGGACCGGAAATATTATGCTGATGTGAGAATTGAAAAGCTTGATGCGGAAACAGGGGAACCGATCCTTTACGATGACGCAGTATTCGGGATCTACCGTGCAGAGAGAAATGAGGCAGAGAATGGTGATGGAGCTGTAACGTGTTACACGGCTGATACGATGATCCTGGGAAGCAGATATTTTCTGGAAGCGATGGGAGCGAAGGAGATCCGGCCGTTTGCGCGGAAAGCGCCTGGAGCCGGAGAACTCTTTTATGGAACGGTTCCTGCGGGAACGCCGGTTTGTCATGAGGAAGATCTTGTAAGCTTTACGGACAGAGATGGACTGCAGACGGGAACGCTCTTGGCGATCCCAACAATCCGGGATATTGCGGAAAAGGGGATTCTTCAGGCAGCAGGTTACGCGAAAACGCCAAATCCTCTTCCGGCAGGAGTCTATGTGCTGGCAGAGATAAAGGCGCCGTCTGGATATGTACGTTCAGGACCTGTGGCGGTGGAAATCTACAGTGACAGGATCCTGTATTCCGGTGGCTGGACGGAAGAGAAAACGGCAGCATCCGTTTATGGATATGAGCAGGATCCGAAGGGGATCCATCCGAAGAATGTCACGGATACAGCCAGAATCTACGCGGAAAATACCGCAACAATTCTGGAAGTTTCAAAAACAAAGACAATAGATACAACTCGTGGAATGAAGGTATCAGGCCGCGTGGAAGGTACGATCTCTGAACTTCGCGCACAGTATGGACTGGAGAATCTCGACCTTGCCTATGATCATGCAGGGATATACCAGGGATTTGGCTGGAAGAAAGGGACACTGGAGATACTGGAAGAGCGGAAACATGCCGGAGAGAGGGTGGAGCTCGTTTATGAGAACGGTGTCTTTCAGGGATACGGCTATGTGACAAAAAGGCTTGAAACGGCAGATCATGAGAACCCATATGTAACCGGAGCGAAACTTGCGCTTTATGACGCGATCCGGGTAGAAACGACCGGAGATTCCGAGGACTACGCATTTGAAGGTGTGGAGGTCACAAGGGACAGAAACGGAAATGTGACAGATATTGTCGTAAAGGAGGAATATGCAGGAGAAAAACAGGAATTCTCTCGTGAACCAGGATCGGAAAATGATACCCGGGGCGAAGGAATCTGGAAACTCAGGACCGTGAAGAGACCGGATACCCCGGTCCTGCTCTACGATCTCGGGAATCTTGATGTGATAACGAAAGGAAAAGATGGAACTCTTTACGGCTATGACCGGGAAGGGCGGCGGCAGAAGATCACCTTTGATACGAGATCGATCTACGCGCTGAAAAATGGAAAACCTGTATTTGAAGTATCTGGAGGCGATTTCTCAAAACTTGTATATGATCGGAAGTCGAAGGCGTTTACCTCGATGGATTCGGAGACTACGCTGTTTCATCTTGACTCATTCCTGTGCAGGGACGCGGAAACAGATCCCTATACGGGACTGGCATATGTGAGGAAGATGGAGATTGGAAGGTATGGAAGGGAACGACCGGTCTTTTACGTGTGGCCGGTGGTAAAAGAGACGGATTCATCGGGGAATCTGATCGGAAGACGGAAAATATTGACCGGAAGACCGGCAGAAATCGCAGAAGAAACTGAGAATGCCTATATTACTGGGACATGGAACCCGAAAACAGGCCGTTTCGAAAAAAAGATGGAACCAGTTCTCGATGAGTTTGGACTGGTAAAATATTATCCGGAAAGCGGCGCCGTGTACAAGAAAGGAGAATCGGTCTATGACCGGGATGGGGATTATGTGACATACCGGTATGAAGATCTTCTGGAAATGGAGAACCGTGCGGCATACCACTTGAACAGGAGAGAGGATCTTCTTGATGTAGGGGATCCGGAGGATGAGGCGGATGATGTACCTTTAAAACACAGAAAGGGAGAGGTATGGATCATTCCGAATGTATGGGTCAGCGGTGAGAAAACGATCCAGGACGGCAGCACGGATGAGGAGACGGATGGACAGCCGGATCTTTTAAGACGTGTGATCCCGGGAAGCTACATTCTTGAGGAACTGGAGGCGCCGGATGGGTATGTGCGTGCGCTTCCGGCAGCAGTGGAGGTGAATGAGACAAAAGAAATCCAGAGAGTCGTCCTGTCAGATGAGAAGACGAAGGTGGAGATTGCAAAGACAGACGGGACAGAAAGCTATGTTCAGAATATCGAAAACGGGACGGACAGCCAGAATAAAGAAAACGGGACGGAGATCCGCGGATCATACGGTCAGAAGTTTGTCAAAGGAGCAAAACTTGCGCTCTTTAAAGCGAAGCGTGTGAATTCTGCGGATCATGAGAAATACCCCAAAGGATACTACCTTGTGAAGGCAGAAGAGACGCCTGCTGTGTGGAGCTCAGAAGACCCGTTGGACAATCACAAAGTTCCGGTGACGGCGCTGTGGATTACGGATGGAAAACCAAAGTATTTTGAGGGAATTCCGGTGGGAAACTATATCCTGGAGGAGCTGGAGACTCCGCCTGGTTATCTTCCTGCTTCGATGGAGATCACAGTGGAAGAGACAAAAGAGCTGCAGAGCTTTGTCCTGAAGGATGACCATACAAAACTGGAGATCCTTAAGTTTGAGAGAAATACGTCCGGCGAGAAAGAAGCGCTGTCCTGGCCGGCGTCTCCCGAATTTGTTCTCTGTGAAGCGGATCTTGATGAAAACGGGGAGGTGAAGATGGAGAACGGTACTTATGGGTACCGGAAAGACCGGATTGCAGACAGTTGGAAGGCAGATGACCTGTCAGAGTACCTTCCGGCGGTCCCGGAGGCGTATGAAAAGATGTTTGGCGAGTATGGAAATGGATTTGAACAGTTTTCATGGAGAAAAGAAATCACGGGACGAGTGATCTCCGGAGAGGCCAGACTTCTGGAGAATAAAGAAACAGAGGATCAGGGGATCATCCTGCAGCTCTGGAAGCTATCGGATGGAAGCAGAATGCAGGTTTCTGTATCCGCAAATGGAAATCCGGAAAAATTAACGCAGAATGGTCAGCCGTCACCGGCATTTGAGTATCAGTTCCGTTACCGTTCCGGATTTTCCGGCAGCTTCCCGGAAGTGACCAGCTACGATACAAGAGGCGGTCTGCACCGGATCGACCGGCTTCCGGAAGGAAAATATGTGCTTCTGGAGAGTAAGGTTCCGGATGGATATCAGGGAGCAGATCCGATGCTGATCACAGTGGATCAGTCCGGAACCGTTATCCGTTATGAAGTGGAAAATAAACGGAAACCGGAGGAACGGGCAGCATTTGGGCGCATCAGGATCAGGAAGACGGATGCGGATGATAAAGATCTGCGGCTTTCCGGTGCCTGGTTTGAAGCTGTCTGTGTACAGACAGGGGAGAAAACTGTGTTTGCGACTGGTGAAGATGGGATCGCGTTATCGCCGGAACTTTCAATCGGATATCTGGATCATGGAGCCTGGATCATGTATGAATATACAGTTCGGGAGCTCATGCCACCTCCGGGATACGGACGCTGTGAAGAAACCTTTTCGGTCGTGTTTGACAGGGAAAAAGAGGATCTGATCCAGCTGTATGAACTTTCTGTCGAAAATAAAACGACAAGAGCCGGATTCAGTAAACTGGATCTCACGACAGGGGAAGAACTTCCGGGAGCTTCCCTGGAGTTAAAAACTTCTGATGGAAGGCTTGTTGATTCCTGGATATCCGGGAAGACTCCGCATCTTGTAGAAGGAAAGCTGACGGCAGGTGAGAACTATATTCTGACAGAAATATCCGCTCCTGACGGGTACGAGCTCGCGGAATCCATTTCCTTTACAGTGCCGGAGAACGGAAATTTCGTGAAGATCGAGATGACGGATCGAAGAAAGCCGCCGGAGGAACCGGAAACACCGACGGAGCCGGAACAGCCGACAGAACCCGATATCCCGACTTTTCCGGAAACACCGACGGAACCGGAAATGCCGGAGACGCCGGAAACACCAACGGAGCCGGAACGTCCGACGCCATCTGTTCCTGGTGAGAAGCCAAAGAAACCGGTGGAAGCGGAGTGGACAGAGCCTGAGACAGAACCGGAACCGGAACGGAAAAAAACATATGGGACGATCACGGTACGCTATGAACGGGAATTTTCAGGCAGCGGAAAGGGGCACGTCCACCAAAAAGGCAGGACAGATCTCAGAACCCCGGAAACGGGAGATACGGGAAGACCAGAGCTTGCAGTAACCGGTCTGTTTGTCGGATTCCTTGGACTCTGGTATCTTCACATAAAAAAGGAGAGAGAAGAAAGGAACAATGAACATGAGGATGAAAAATGATGGAAGCCGGAAAATCCGGCTTCCGGTCAGAAAAATATTCGGATTTTTAGGAATGGAGGCAGTTCTCTTATGTGTATCTTTTTTCATGCCTGCATTCGCGGAAAAATTGCCGTCAGAGGAAAGAAAGCTGCAGGTGGAAGAAACTCTGTCCGGAGAAGAGACATCGCCTGCGGAGAAAAAAAGAGAAGAAAAAGAGACTCTGACGTATGAAAGCCCCATATTTACGGGTGGGGGAGAGGAATTTCTACCGGAAGAGACAAGGACCGAGGGCGAAAAAGAATACCGTCTGGTATCAACGCGAATCCGAAACGCAAAGAAAACAGGAGAAATGACGTATGCCCAGGTGACAATCCCATATGATCTGGAAGGAGATGATACAGTGCCGGAGACAGCGGATGTTCCCCTGATCGATGAGGAGTCCGGCACAGAGTTTGAGCGGGAGCTTTCTCTTGTGGATGTGGAAGAAATATCGAGAGAATGGTCAGATACCTTTTCTTTTTCGGCCACGGTTTCCGGGTATGGAGCAGACTCATTTTATCTGGGAGATATGGAGATCCCCGGGAATGCGGATCTTGCTGACTACGGAGAAAAACTTCTGGATCTCGCCGGACTGTCCCGGGAGTATTACCGGGTAGACCGCGTGGAGTGGGACGGCGAACCTTATGAAGATGGGGAGGTGATATGCAGAAACGCAGCCGCAGTTGGAAGCAAACTGGTCCGAAACGTAAAAGCGAAGTACGGCGGTCAGATCCGGACACCGGATCTGGAAGGAAAGCAGTATATTGGAATTTATGAGGAAGTTCTCCCGGAAACGGAAGATGAGACAGGGATCGAACCAGAGCCGGAGATCATGAGCCAGCCGGAAACGATCCCGGATACTTCCGAAGAAACTGTACAGGCAAGTCTCGCAGAGCGGATCATTGAATGGCTGGAGAGCCATATCACGACGATAACGGTGAGTTTTGTAAGTGTACTTTTACTGGCAGCGGGAATCTGGCTGTTTGTGAAAAGCGGAAAAAAGCCAGGGCGTCAGTCACCCTAGCTTTTCCTGCCAGTCTTTTTCCTTAAAACCGGTGAGAACAAAGGAGTCACCGATCACTAACGGACGTTTTACGAGCATGCCGTCAGTTGCCAGAAGGGCAATCTGTTCTTCCTCGCTCATAGTCGGGAGTTTATCTTTCAGTCCCATGGATTTATAGAGAAGTCCGCTGGTGTTAAAGAATTTTTTTAACGGAAGTCCGCTCATTTTGTACCATTCTGTCAGTTCTGCCACACTGGGATTATTTTCCTTGATATGGCGGCTGGTATAAGATACCTGGTGCTCATCGAGCCAGCGCTTTGCCTTTTGACAGGTGGAACACGGCGGATATTCGAGAAAAAGAATATTCATAGTGAAAAACACCTCCATGTGCTTAGTATAATGGATTTTTCCGGAGAATACAATGAAAAGGAGAAGATGTTGATCGGGCGGAAAGAAATATGGATATTCTGATCTTTCTTTCAGAATTTATGGTACCGCTCACGGTATTTTATATCGTCGGTTCCGGAATCCTTGCAAAACGACCGGTGTTCGATGATTTTCTGGATGGCGCAAAGGAAGGAATGCACACTGTGGCGGATGTACTTCCGACTCTGATCGGACTGATGACAGCGGTGGGAGTTTTAAGAGCTTCGGGGATTCTTGAAGCAGTATCGGAACTTCTGAAGATTCCCGCCGCACTCTGCCATATCCCTGTTCCGGTAATCCCGATCATTCTGGTGAGGATCGTATCCAGCTCTGCAGCCGTTGGTCTGATCCTTGACATCTTTAAAGAATATGGGCCGGATTCTCTGGTCGGAAATATGGTTTCTATCATGATGGGGTGTACGGAGACAGTGTTTTATACCATGAGTGTGTATTTTATGTCTGCACATATCCGAAAGACACGCTGGACATTGCCTGGAGCTCTTGCTGCAACAGCGGCTGGGATCGCTGCAAGTATCTTTTTGACGGGGCAATTATTCCATACCTGATACAGCCGGGTCGGAATGCGAAGCATCGGCATAATCTTGTTACAGCCCGGCGGTGGGGCGTCCGTGTACTGTAGTGTATTTTCACAGAAAAAGCGGAAAACCGGAGAAAATCGGTTGTGTCGTGAATTGGAATCGTTTATAATAAAAGCCGTAAAAAACAAAAGATCCGGGGCGTCAGGAAGATCGGATATTGCGGTTGGACAGCCCAGAGAGGAAGAGGATTCCACGGTTGGACGATTATAAAGTATTGAACGAGATCCTGGTGAGACTGTTCCGCAGCATCATGGACGTTGAGGAGAAGGCGATCATCACCCAGGAGTTCCAGGATATAACAAACAATGATATGCATGTGATCGAGGCCATCGGTATGGGAACACCGAAAAACATGTCATCGATCGCAAAAGAACTCTCTGTCACGGTAGGCACCCTGACGATCGCGATGAACAGCCTGGTAAAAAAAGGGTATGTGAAGAGGGAACGCGGGGAGGAAGACCGCAGGGTCGTATATATCTCGCTTTCGGATAAGGGAAAGAAAGCGTTTATCCACCATGCGAGATTCCATAAAGAAATGATCACCTCGATCCTGGATGAATTTGACGAGGATGAGAAAAAGATCCTGATCCGTGGACTCACGAAGCTGGACAACTGGTTTCGGGATAAGGAAGAGGAGAACAAAACAGGACGGGAATAAAATGCGCACTGCACGATCGCTGTTTCAGCGAGAAGTCAGGTGCGTATTTTTAATTTGCGCGAGACCTTAGCGACTGTCGTGATAGCAGAGAGAAAGCAATAAAAAGTTGAATTAAAAAAGTAAAGCATATATAAATATAACTTAAAAATATTAAGCAAAGTTGATAAAAACAATATTTAATCTTCCGGCGGATGATGTGGACCGGGTTTCCGGTCTGGACGATGTCACGGTTTACTCCACACAGCAGGGGACCATTGCACCGATCATCAATCATAAAGAAGGGCTCTGCGCGAATCAGTGGTTCCGTCAGGCGGTCAGCTATGCACTTGATTATGAGGAAGTCATGACGGCAACCTATGGGGCCAATGGCTTTACGATGGGGTCTTGCTACATGGATGAAGCACAGCCGTTCTGGTACACGGATGCCGGATCTGAGGAATACAATGTACACGATCCGGAAAAGGCGAAAGAGATCCTGAAGGAACATGGATATGATGGAACTCCGCTGAGACTGACAGCAGCGACCCTGAATAAGATGGATTATATGGCAGTGACCATGCAGTCAGTCGGAGCTGGAAGAAGTCGGCATCCCGGTGGAACTGAATATCGTAGACTGGCCGACACTCCAGGCGCAGAGCACCGATCCGACAGCATATGATATGTATATCTGCACATTCTCCCAGGTGCCGATCCCGTCCTTGAAACTCTATTTTGGACCGAACTACGCTGGCTGGAATGATGATGAGACGCTTCAGAGCCTTTTAAATGACATGAACACGGCAACAAACATGGACGATGCGAAAGCAGCATGGGATAAAGTTCAGGAATATTCCTGGCAGTATCTGGCAGTCATCAATTTTGGTCATTATATTGCAAACTATGCATGGAATGATCATGTAAAAGGCTTAAATAATTACAGCGGACTCTACTTCTGGAATGCGGGATACGTAGAGTAGATCAGCACAAAGATCCGGATAAAAATACCTGGCAGAGATGGATCACTTCACTCTGACCAGGTATTTATGTGTCTGTAACTGTATGTGTATAAAGACTGGCACCGCGGTAAACAGCAGCGCCGGAAAGCTTTCGATTATTCGATATAGGCAACTTTTCCGATCCGCTCTTTCGGCTGGATCACAGTATCCGGATCCGGATAGCCTAAAGCAGCCATCCCATAGACTACATGATTGGCTGGAACACCAAAATCATTTAAGATGTCACGGATTGCCGGAGTATCGCAGATATTCTGGAGCTGGTTGATCCAGACAGAGCCGACTCCGTAGGAATTGGCAGCTAAAAAGATATTTTCGAGAGCGCAGGCATCATCTTCTTTTCCCCAGTTACTGTCGCGCAGATTGGACGGTATGATGATGGCAGCCGGGCAGTACAGATCATATCCCGGGCGGTTTAATGTGGTTTTGATCGCCTCAGCCAGACGTTTGATGGCATTCTTATTTGTCACCACCGTAAATTTCCAGGTCTGTTTTCCCATACCGCTCGGCGCGTGGAGAGCTGCCTGTACCAGATCGTCAAGGATCTCTCTGGAGATTGGAGTGTCGGTGAATTTACGGATGCTTCTTCTTGTAAGGATATTGTTCATGACTTCGTTCATTGAGATTTCCTCCTGTACTCGCTTGATGTATGCAGCTGGTGCAGCGATCGTGATCAGCATTCGCCGCTTGCCGGAAATCTGCAGACAGTTTTCCGGCTTTCTTGCGCTCATTATATCACGATTCGCGATTTCATGCATTCTTCTCAAGCCATAGTCTGAAATATTTCCTGATGACAGAAAACGGCATGGGTCCGAGATCGAGAAGAAATCTGTGAAATTCTTTTGCGGAGAACCGGTTCCCGAGTGCTTTTTCCGCCTCTTCCCGCATTTCCATGATCTCCACGTATCCCCCAGCGTATTCGAGATAGTTCGTGGGACTGTCAATCATTGTCTGCCAGAGCTCTTCTACCAGATCATCGTCTGCGTCAAAACAGGTGCGGATAAACGCGGCGGCCTGATCTTTGGACCAGCCGTCGTAGTTGATCCCGATGTCCAAAAGGGAGTGAAAACAGAGCGAAAAGGACCGCATGGCGGCATGATAGGCGCTGGTTTCTGTGGAAACACCATTATCATAGGACCAGGCCAGATTTTCCACGTAAGTCGCCCAGCCTTCCGCTGCGCCGGAACAGGTCAGCAGGGCGGACAGTGGATGTTTCGCATGTTCCCGGAAATAGACTGTCTGGTAGAGATGTCCGGGGAAACCTTCATGGGCGAGCGTGGGATAAAGTTCATCCGCTGCGCCGGTACTGCCGTTATTGATATAGATCACATTCTGAGCGGGATCATCGAGCGGTGCGGTGAGATAAAATGCAGGACTCAACGCCGCTTCCAGCTGGACCGGGACATAGCGGATCTCGTACTGCCTGGCAGCATCAGACAGCGCCGGAAAGTCAGAATTCATCTGATCCTGAAGATCTGTAAGGATCTGGTCAGGCTGTGTACAGGAAAAAGTGAGATCGGAAGCGGCAGTTTTGGAAAAAGAGGAGATTGTCTCCAGGTCTTTCTGCATCCGGTAAGACAGCGCAGTTTTCAACTCTTCGATCGTACGATAGGAGAGACCGGGACCTGATCTTACAAGATATTCATAGTACTGCTTTCCGTCCCGGAATCCGGCGAGACCGCTTTCGTTGATCCCGCGCCCTTTTAAGCTTGAAAGCCCGTCGATCAGATGGCGATAAGCGGGCAAAAACGCGTTTTTGATCATGTCAAGATGACGGGAACGAAAGTCAGTTTTCTGCTGTTCTGTCAGAGTGATCTCATGTTCCAGAAATTTCAGGCGGCTTTCAAAGGTCTCCGTCAGGAAATTGTCTTCCGGGTCAATGAGATAACTTTCACAGGATTCGATGATCCGGTCGATCGAAGCGTCGGACAGACCGAGTCCGGCATCAGATTTTTGCTGCTCAAAGAAAAGAATATCACCGTAATAGGAGTCGAGCTGGGAAAGCAGAGAGAGATAGTCTTCGACATCCTGGATAGAATGGAAAGAATACTCCGACAGCAGGATCGGGAGCTGCGCCTGGATCCCGATGGTGGGGGCAAGCGGCTGTTCGTAGAGCTCGAGACCTTCCGCCATAAGAGTGGTGTCTGTTATCGCGGAAAGAGAATCGTAAAGGACCTGCTGGTCTGCTGATAAGGAGCCAGGATCAAAGTCGTTGAGTTTTTTTCGGAGATCATGGAGGTCATGGTGATTTGTGATGAGCTCGGACAGGCGGTAAGTGCCAAGGGAGACATCCCCCGCGTTAATCCCGTAATTTTCCGGGTGAAGCAGAGTGTAGTGGAGATCCAGAGTGCTGGAAGACTCCATCTCGGTGCGGAAAAGGTCAGAGCAGAATGAGTCGAAATCTGCCTGGAGCTTTAAAAATTTTTCAGAAGTGGCGGGATTGCCGGATGAAAAGTCATTGGAAGAGTAAGATTCCCCGGTCTCCGCCGGACTGGTAGAGAAAATCCGCTCATTTCCGCAGGCAGTGAGAATGAACAGGAAAAAGAGTGCCAGAGCAGCTGCCCAAATGTGTTTCCATTTCATAAAAAGAACCTCCCGGATGCAGCTGCCAATAGGATCAATACGGAAGCTGACTGGTTCAATATATGAATCAGATGAGGGAATACAGAACTTTTTTTACTTACAAATACAGGAACTTTTCTTTTCAAGGTTGAAAAGAAGCGCGGAAGAGGATATACTGAGTAGTATCGCGACAGAAAGACAAATGTGCGGCATCCAAGAACAAAATGCACATTTGGCACCAGCGTCTGCGGATGGAAGACCCAGCAGACGGGGATCATCTAAGAATGAGGAGAGGGGAACAGAATTATGTGTGAAAGATTAATGCGTCATGTATCAGAATCAGCAGTAGAACAGACACAGATCGTTCTTGCGAGCCATATCAACGGTGCCGGCCGACTTTTCGGCGGACAGCTGATGGAGTGGATCGATATCGTTGCGGGTGTTGTAGCGAGAAGACATTCCCATTGCAACCAGACAACGGCTTCTGTGGACAGCCTTCAGTTTAAGGAAGCAGTGTATATGAATGATACGCTGATCTTATTCGGAAAACTTACTTATGTGGGTCATACTTCCATGGAGGTTCAGGTCGATACCTATGTGGAGGCACTCGACGGAACGAGAAAACTTGTAAATACCGCATATTTTGTAATGGTAGCACTCGACAAGAATGATCATCCGACAACCGTTCCGGGACTGATCGTGGAAACCAAGGAAGAAAAAGCTGCATGGGCAGCCGGAGAGCGCAGAAACGCGCTGAGAAAGCAGAGACGGATCGAGAATTATTAAAACAATGCGTATATATCCGCATAAATAAAGGACTGTGAAACACACAGCCAACAAAAAAGGACCTTAAACAGATCAAAGGTCCTTTTTTGCTGCCATGCATCCGAAAGGCGCTGCCGGGCACCCTTTCAAAAAGTCCAGAATGACGTTCAGATAAAACTGCTTTCTTCCAAACATGGAAGTATGGGTAGCACCGTTCACAAGGACGAGCTGCGCACGCGGGATCAGCCGCGCCATCAGCCGGGAGTGGGAGGTTTTCACGAGATCTCTTGTCCCCGCAAGAAGAAGGACCGGCGCCTGTATCGCATGCAGCTGTTCTTTTGTCATCAGCGGCGAGTTGCAGAGCAGGGAGGCGAGCTGCTGGCAGCGGAAAACATGAGAATAGACCATGTCAGCAAATGCATGCCCTTTTTTCTGCGGATGGGAAGCTGGTGAGTCCACACGGCGCGGACGTTTCTGTGAAAGAAAACATGTGCGGAAAAGCGTGGACAAGATCCGATAAAAATAGTACTTCCCAATGCAGAACATCCGGACGGGAAAGATCAGTCCGTCAGGCGTGATATTTCCGCTGACAGCGATCACAGAAAGCGTCCGCTCCGGAAAAAGAGAAGCGAACTCCAGTGCGATGTTCGCCCCGTCACTGAATCCAAAGAGGATACACGACGGGATCCGGAGAACATCCAGAAGCGCCGCCGCATCCTTTGCCATATCGGCAGTCGTAAACTCAGCATCTGCATTGTCTGGCTTGATCCGGGAACGTCCGTGGGCACGGCTGTCCATCAGGATCACCCGGTAGTTTGCAGACAATTTTTTCTCGTAGAAGTCAAAGATCATATGCGTCTCCGCGTTCCCGTGGAGCATCAGGATCGGAACTCCGTGCCCGCTTTCTTTATAATAAATCCAAGCTTTGGGCGTATCCGCCATACCCTGACGACAGATCATTTTTTCCATTTGTGAAGTTCCCCTTTTAAAAGCGTGAGAATATACCCGCGTATCCCATGAGGATTCTGGATCTCAACAGCGGCATACAGCATGCTCGGCGTCGGATATTTCGGAAGGTACGCATAGTAAGACGGAACCCATTCCGTCGGGCTGTATTTTTCTTTTGCCCGGTAAAGATCCCGGAAACCGTAGCACGCGTTTAAATGGTCATAGATAAACTGGAGCAGGCGTTCCATCGGATTTTTACTCTCTGCGTTCAGACCGGCAAGCGGGGCGACTCCGAGACTGCCGTAGCCGATCCCCTCTTCTTTAAGTACCTGGAACGCCTCGTAGATGATCGTCTCCATGACACCGCTCGGCGCATCTTTTCCGTGTCTCGTCACATCGGCCATGTAGCCGTTCTTTCCAAGGAAAGGAACAAAAACGATAAAGGCAACCATTTTTCCATCCGAATTCAGGGCGTAGAAGTAACGCTTGTCCATCGGATCATCGAGTCCGACGGTTCCCATCGTAAACTGAAGCATTCCGCTCTTCTTCCCTTCGAGCCATTCGTCCGTGATCCGGTAAAATTCGCGGTCGAGATCAGGATCCCGTTTCTCCAGCACTTTGTATTCGTGGACCGTGATGCCGGCTTTTGTCGCATGGTTGATGTTCATGCGCATCTTGGCGCCCTTCTTGCCGCTGATCTCATAGTCAGAAAGCTTAAACCGCGCTTCCTCCCCGCTTTTTACGAGACCGAATCCCTGCTTTTCATATTCCGACAGGTAGTAGTCGGTCAGACCGAGAAAGAAAATATTGTGGGCACTGTTCTGGCAGAACTCGCGGAACTCAGCGAGAAGTGCAGGAAAATCTTCATCCTTACAGACCGGATCGCCGTTTACAACGATGGTATCGCCGACGGTCCCATAAGGCAGAACTCCGTCAACAGAATGCCCGAAATACAGACATTTGTCATCTTCCAACGCCAGGTAGGAACATGGATTCTGGCTGTACAGGTTTAAAAGTGTTCTGGCATGCTGGATCTCCTGGGCTCCATGAGCTTGTTTCTGAAGCCATGGACGCAGTGCGCAGAGGATGGCGGCGAGGATGCAGCCCCAGCTGAACCAGAAAAGGACAAATTCTGTTCCATGACGGTCTGCCATGGAAGCAGGAAGATCGCCCATTCCGAAGATCATGCCGATGCCCTGGGCGAAACTGTCCGCAAAGGAGACGGAGGATCCGGCAGCGGTTCCAACTTGCATGTAATGCCAAGTGATCCCGACATTGATCAGGACACCTGCAATGGCAAGAAAAGCAAGTGTTACGGTCTGCTTCCGGTTCTCGCGTCCGGCCGGGATACAGAAATCCTTCCGCAGGGCAAAAAACAGAAGAAACAGAACGAGGTCAAAGATCATGACTCCGTTGTGCAGCGGATGTCCCATCCCGATGAGACCGCGCAGAAAGTTGAGTGTGAAGATCCCCATCGCGATCATCCATGCATTCCGCTTTCTCTTCCATAACTGCAGCGACAGCACGAAAAGAACAATGGAAAAGGCACGCTGGACCATGCGCCCCATCTCAAAAGAGGCCTGCATGGACTGGGAGATCCTTGAAAACGGGAAAAAAGTCAGCAGAAACAGGAAAAAAGAAAATACGGCGAGCAGAACGATCGAGATGTTCTCCAGACGGATCCGGAGCTGCCGTTTTTCATCCAGTCTTTTTTGTGATTCATTCATAAGTCATTCCTCCGAAGCAAAAATCATGAATACGATCTGTTTTATGGTAACACAAAGTGTAGTCTTTTTTGTGTGAAAAATCAACTAAAGGAAGTAAAGTTCCCGCGGAAACCGACGGGATGCCTTGACAAATTTATTCGAACAGGATAGACTAAAGGCATCATATGGAAAAAGCTTGGAAGGGAAGAGTATGCCGAAAGGAAGCTTTCAGAGACCCCGGTTGGTGAGAAAGGGGAGCAAAGAGGCGGCAGAAGATGGTCCTGGAGCTGTGCAGGTGAAAGCGGAAACCGTGTTAGCCTGTGCCGGAAGCGCCCGTTAGCGTGTCAGGCTGTTTTTGACAGCCGGTGAGGGCGATGACCGTGAGGCACCGCCGAATTTAAAGTGGTAACACGGGGAGACTCGTCTTTAATAATTAAAGACGGGCTTTTTTTATTTGACAGGAAACTCCGAAGGAACGTCCTGTTAAACAAAAACGCACACTTGCGCGAGGAGGCAGGTTGTCGCAAGAGACTGCGCGAGAGCTCTGAACGTGCCAAAGCACATTCTTTTTTATGTCATTGTGCAATAAAAACGACCGGCAGGAGAAAAGCCGTAAAAAGAGATAAAAAACAGGAGGAATCAATCCATGTGTACAAACTGTAAGAAACCATATTACATTTCCACTGCGATCGCCTATACATCCGGCAAACCGCATATCGGAAACACTTACGAGATCGTATTAGCAGACGCGATCGCACGCTACAAGAGAGAACAGGGCTATGACGTTTACTTCCAGACAGGAACCGACGAGCACGGTCAGAAGATCGAGTTAAAGGCTGCGGACGCAGGCGTAACTCCGAAGGAGTTCGTTGACAACGTAGCAGGACAGATCAAGGAGATCTGGGACCTCATGAACACTTCCTATGATAAATTCATCCGTACCACAGATGATTACCATGAGAAACAGGTCCAGAAGATCTTCAAGAAATTATATGATCAGGGCGATATCTACAAAGGACATTATGAGGGACTTTACTGCACACCGTGTGAGTCCTTCTGGACTCCGTCCCAGGTCGTAGACGGAAAATGCCCGGACTGCGGACGTCCGGTACAGCCGGCAAAGGAAGAGGCATATTTCTTCCGTATGAGTAAATATGCTCCGAAGCTCATCGAATATATCAACGAGCATCCAGAGTTTATCCAGCCGGTATCCAGAAAGAACGAGATGATGAACAACTTCCTGCTTCCGGGACTTCAGGATCTTTGCGTATCCAGAACCTCCTTCAAGTGGGGAATTCCGGTCACTTTTGATCCGAAGCACGTTACCTATGTATGGCTTGACGCGCTGACCAACTATATCACGGGAATCGGATATGACTGTGACGGAAACAGCGACGAGAAGTTTAAGAAATACTGGCCGGCAGACCTTCACCTGATTGGTAAAGATATTATCCGCTTCCATACCATTTACTGGCCGATCTTCTTAATGGCTCTCGGTCTTCCGCTTCCGAAGCAGGTATTCGGACATCCGTGGCTGTTACAGGGCGACGGCAAGATGAGTAAGTCCAAAGGAAACGTCCTCTATGCAGATACGCTCGTTGACTTCTTCGGTGTAGATGCAGTCCGCTACTTCGTACTTCATGAGATGCCGTTTGAGAACGATGGCGTGATCTCCTGGGATCTTATGGTTGAGCGCATGAACTCTGACCTTGCCAACATCCTCGGAAACCTTGTAAACCGTACCGTTTCCATGACAAATAAATATTTTGGCGGAATTGTCGAGAACAAGGGCGCTGCAGAGCCGGTGGATGAAGAGTTAAAGGCAACCGTTCTTGAGACGGTCAAGAAAGTAGACGAGAAGATGAACAAGCTCCGCGTTGCAGACGCGATCACAGAGATCTTCAATATCTTCCGCCGCAGCAACAAATATATCGATGAGACAACTCCGTGGACACTCGCAAAGGACGAGGCAAAGAAGGACCGTCTTGCAACCGTTCTTTACAATCTCACAGAGGCGATCACCATCGGTGCGTCCCTGTTATTCTCCTTCATGCCGGAAACTTCTGAGAAGATCCTCGCTCAGTTAAACACAGAGAAGAGATCGCTGGAGAACATGAATACCTTCGGTCTGTACCCGAACGGAAACAAGGTTACAGAGAAGCCGGAGATCCTGTTTGCTCGTATGGACATCAAGGACGTTATGGAGAAGGTTGAGGCCATGAAGGCAGCAGCCGCAGCAGAGAAACAGGAAGAGAAGAAGGAAGAAGAGAAGCCGGGCATGGACGTTGAGAAGAAGCCGGAGATCACATATGATGATTTCGCAAAGCTTCAGTTCCAGATCGGTGAGATCGTGAAGTGTGAAGAGGTTCCGAAGTCCAAAAAATTACTTTGCTCCCAGGTTAAGATCGGTTCTGAGACAAGACAGATCTTAAGCGGAATCAAGGCATGGTATAAACCGGAAGATATGGTCGGCAGAAAGGTTATGGTCGTTACGAACTTAAAACCGGCGAAGCTCGCAGGCATGTTATCGGAAGGCATGATCCTCTGCGCGGAGGATGATGAGGGCAACCTCGCATTAATGACACCGGCAAAGGATATCAAGTCCGGTTCTGAGGTCTGCTAAGTGAAGGTACGTTTTTCGGCGGAACAGCTAAAAAACATTGCTCTGGTCAGCATGGTCATCGACCATGCTGCCGTTGGGCTTATTGAACAGTCAGAACTGGCTTCGGGCGCTGCCTGGAGTCTCTGTGGGACAGCCATGCGCCTTGTGGGGCGTGTGGCTTTTCCTCTCTTTGCGTTTATGATCGCAGAGGGCGCAGCGCATACGCGGGACCGGAGAAGGTATGCGCTGAGGCTGCTTCTGCTGGCGGTTATTTCGGAGATCCCCTTTGATCTTGTGGCGGGGGGAACATGGCTTTTTCCGGCGGATCAGAATACGGTGTTCACATTACTTCTGGGACTTCTGGCAGTCTGGGCTGGAGATCTGATCTGCGGGACCGGATCTGGAGTGTCATACGGAAACCGGGAAAAAACAGGAGATGGCGGCAGGAAGGCGGTAGGCCAGAGGAGATTTCCGTTGGAATATGAGCGGTATATCCGGGTTCTGGCGGCGGTTCCTTTCGGACTGGCAGCCTATTATCTGAAGACGGATTATGGGTTTATGGGCGTGCTGTTGATCGTTATATTGTATACATTGCGCACGGAACCACAGCTTCGCACGGCTGTCTGCGCTGTATTTTTATTTTGCATGTATATGGATTTCTATGGCGCTGCGGCTTGCGTTGCAATTTTCCTGATAAACCGTTACAATGGAGAAAAAGGCGGTGGAAACGGAAGGATTTTCTATCTGTTTTATCCGCTGCATCTGCTGGTGATCCGGGGAATCAAGATGGCTGTGGGACTGTAGAAAATGAGATGGTGCAAAAAAGTCTTACGGATGCCGACTCCGGATGAAAAAGAAAACGACATATGACTTGAGGACAGAAAGAATGGACTATATTTTTGACACACATGCCCATTACGACGATGAGGCATTTGACGCGGACCGGGAGGAAGTGCTCACGGGACTGAAAGAACAGGGAATCGGAACCGTTGTAAATGTCGGAGCGAGCATCGCGTCAATAAAGACAACGCTGGCACTGGCCGAGGCGCATCCCTTCATGTATGCGGCGGTGGGCGTGCATCCGAACGAGACGGCGGAGCTTACGGATGTGGACATGAAATGGCTGGAATCTCTGGCAGAAAACCCGAAGGTTGTGGCGATCGGTGAGATCGGTCTTGACTACTACTGGGACGAGCCGGAACGGGAGATCCAGAAACACTGGTTTTCGGCGCAGCTTGAGGTCGCAAAGAAGACGGGACTCCCGGTGATCATCCACAGCCGGGACGCGGCGAAGGACACGTTGGATATCATGAAGGCAGAACATAATGGTGCCACCGGCGGCGTGATCCACTGCTTTTCCTACGGAGTGGAGATGGCGAGAGAATACCTGAATATGGGATATTATATCGGGATCGGCGGAGTCCTGACCTTTAAAAACGCGAAAAAACTGATTGAAGTGGCAGAATATGCGCCGCTCGACCGGATCGTTCTGGAAACGGACTGTCCGTATCTGACCCCGGTGCCAAACCGGGGAAAACGAAATTTCTCTGGAAATCTTCCGTATGTAGTGGAAAAGCTGGCAGAGATCAAGGGTGTTTCCAAGGAAGAGATCATCCGGGAGACAACGAAAAACGCGAGGGAGATGTACCGGATCACGGAATAGAATTTTCGGGACAATAGTACCGCAGCAGTGGAACGCATTTACCGGATTTTGTATACAAGATGCAACTCATGTAACAAAAGTACCTGCGCAAAAGCGCAGTCAAAAATAGAAAGAGAGAAATAAATGGCGAATCTGGGAAACCCAAAGAATACCATAGAGATCATACAGAAGTATGAATTCATGTTTCAGAAAAAGTTTGGTCAGAACTTTTTGATCGATACCCATGTACTGGAGAAGATCATCTCCGCAGCTGGAATCACAAAGAATGACTGCGTCCTTGAGATCGGCCCGGGAATCGGAACCATGACCCAGTACCTTGCGGAGAACGCCGGACATGTTGTAGCTGTTGAGATCGACCGGAACCTGATCCCGATCTTAAAGGAGACACTGGCGGATTACGACAACGTGACCGTCATCAACGAGGATATCTTAAGAGTCGATATCAAGGCACTGGCCGAGGAATACAACGGCGGAAAGCCGATCAAGGTCGTTGCGAACCTGCCGTACTATATCACGACCCCAATCATCATGGGGCTCTTTGAGAGCGGAGTGCCGATCGACAATATTACCGTCATGGTCCAGAAGGAAGTTGCGGACCGCATGAAGGAAGGACCGGGGTCCAAGGATTACGGCGCTCTGTCCCTGGCTGTCCAGTATTACGCGGAGCCGGAGATCGTAGCGAACGTACCGCCGAACTGCTTTATCCCGCGCCCGAATGTGGGATCAGCGGTGATCCGGCTTACAAGACATAAGGAGATGCCAGTTGAGGTAAAGGATCCTGCCCTGATGTTCAAGATCATCCGCGCGTCCTTCAATCAGAGAAGAAAGACGCTGCAGAACGGTCTCGGAAATGCGCCTGAACTTCCGTATACAAAGGAACAGATCGCGGCAGCGATCGCAGAGATGGGACTCACTCCGACGATCCGCGGCGAAGCGTTAAGCCTTGCACAGTTTGCGCAGTTGTCGGATATTCTTGGCGAGATGAAATAAGAAGCATGCGGATATCTGGTCATGCGGGAAAATGAGTCTGTCCGCAGCATAGACTTTGTATACAAGCCAGAGCGCTATGGTGAAGCAGAAGAATAGAATATAGGACGGGAGGAAGCATTATGGGATTTACAGAACTGTCACACGCGTTTATCGCGGCAAAATATTATGTTTACCTGAAGGAAATCTTCGGTGACCGCGGCGAGGCGGCATTTTTGCATGCCACCCGATATTACGGCGAACAGCGTGGACGTCGGATGGCACAGCGAGCGATCCGGGACGGAAAACCTCTGACTTATGAGACATACTGCCAGTACGGTGAATGGGTCAACACGGAAGAGGTGAAAGCACAAGGACTCGGAAACCAGTCCGAGACGACAAGCTTAAGCCCGGACTTTCAGATCCACATCCATGTCTGTCCGTGGCACACCCAGTTTAAGAATATGGGACTCCCGGAAGCGGGGCTTCTCTATTGTAAGGACCTGGATGCGTCCATTTCCCGAGGTTTCAACCCGGAGATTCGCTATGAGGTCTCCCAGACACTCCATGACCATGATTATTGTATACAGACGATCCGGAACGCCGGTTTGACGCCGGAGTCCAATATGGCAAAAAATCCGGCAGGCCTCAGATCTTTCGAGTACCACTGCGCTCACTCCTACTGGGCATATCGGGAAGTCTGTGAAGCAATCTTCGGGGAAGAGGGGACACGGATCGCTGAAAGAGTCCTTGATGATTTTGCCACAGAGTATGGAAAAAAGATGGCAGACACGCTGGCAGGATATGCAAGGACGAATTTTAATATCGCAGACTAAGAAATCAGCAGCTTTGCAAAAAGAGCTGCTGAAATATTGCTGTTAGAAAGAAGAACAAGGTATATCGAAATACATTTTGAAGAATATTGAGGAGCAACACTTATGAAACAGATCAATATGCTGGAATCCCCGGTCCGCCAGGTATTTTTCAGTTACCTGGTGCCGTCCATCAGCGCAACACTCGTGACCTCCATTTATATTCTGGCGGACACGATGATGATCGGACGCGGAGTCGGTGGTTCCGGTATTGCGGCGATGAATATTTTACTGCCGCTCTACAACACATATTTCGGGATCGGAATGATGTGCGGAGTCGGCGGCAGCGTTCTCTTTGGGTTTTCCAGAGGACGCGGCGATGAAAAACGCGCCAGAAGTTATTTTACGGCGGCACTCTGTGTGGTGCTTGCTCTGTCAGCAGTCTTTCTGATATTGGGAAGAATCTTTTTCAACCCTCTGATTACTTTTATGGGAAATACCCCACTCTTAAATGAATACACCGTGCCTTACGGAACTGTGCTCACAACAGCGGCTCCCATGTTTGCCCTGTCTTCATTCCTTCAGGCATTCGTCCGAAATGACGGTGCGCCGAAGCTTGCCATGGCGGGCGTGATTAGTGGAGGCGTCACCAATGTAATCCTGGATTATGTATACATTTTTATCATGAAATGGGGAATGGGAGGTGCGGCGCTGGCGACAGCCACCGGAACGACACTCACGGTGCTGATCCTCGCAAGCCATTTTTTCTCGAAAGATAACCACTTGAAGTTGGAATTTAGCGATGTGTGGAGACGGGTGCCGGAGGTGCTCGGAAATGGGCTCGCAAGCTTTATTCTGGAGATCTCCAACGGCTTCGTGATGCTGCTGTTTAACCGCCAGCTCCTCGCTTACGTGGGAGAGATGGGAATCACGGTTTATGGAATCATCACAAACACCGCGCTTGTGGCATCGTCCATTTCCAACGGTATCGCTCAGGCAGTACAGCCGCTGCTTTCCGCGAACTTTGGCGCGGGAAACCTGAAGAGAGTCGGCGAGGCGAGAAAACTGGGAGTCCGGACCGGATTTGCCGCAGGCTTCATATTCACTGCGATCGGCATGCTGATCCCGGTACAGTTGTCCTATCTGTTTCTGGACCCGACACCGGAGATCCTCACAATGGCGGTCCCGGCGATCCGGCTGTATTTCCTCTGCTTCTTAGTCAGCGAGTGGAACATCATCAGCGGAATGTATTTCCAGTCTACTGTGAGACCGCGGTTTTCTTTAACGATCACACTGCTCCGCGGAGTGATCTTAAATAGCGTGTTCGTGTTCCTTCTCCCGGCACTCTTTGGTGTAGACGGAATCTGGCTTACGGTGACTGTATCAGAGTTCATCACGGCGGGCGTTGCGTTTGTGCTTATGAAAAGGGAAAAACATTAATATATTAAAAAATATGTAAACAACGGACTCAGGGATCTTTGAGAAAAAGGATTTCGGATTCCGTTGTTTCTTTTTTCATTACCGTGTTCCCAGAAGAACCTTCCGGTGGCAGGTTTTGCAGGTGTATCTGGAAGAAACAGGAGACAAATTCGTTAAACTTATTTCAATTGACACTATAACGGCCTATTGGTAAAATGGAGATAGCGACATTAAATAAAGAAAGAAGAGGAGAACAATATGACGATCAGAATCGGAATTATGGGTTATGGAAATCTTGGACGCGGCGTTGAGTGCGCCATCAAACAGAATCCGGATATGGAGCTTGCGGCAGTATTTACAAGAAGAGATCCGAAAAATGTCAGGATCCTGACCGAAAGCGCAAAGGTTTACCATGCGGACGAAGCGAAACATATGACAGATAAGATCGATGTCCTGATCCTTTGCGGCGGAAGTGCGACAGATCTTCCGGTGCAGACACCGGAGTATGCGAAATATTTCACCGTAGTGGACAGCTTTGACACACACGCGAGAATTCCGGAGCATTTTGCAGCTGTCGATGCAGCGGCAAAGGAAGCAGGAAATGTAGCAGTGATCTCCGCAGGCTGGGATCCGGGTATGTTCTCCTTAAATCGTGTATACGCAAATGCAATTCTCCCGGATGGTAAAGACTATACATTCTGGGGCAAAGGTGTAAGCCAGGGGCATTCCGACGCGATCCGCCGCATTGATGGTGTGAAGGACGCAAGACAGTATACAGTTCCGGTTGAGAGTGTACTGGAGAGAATCAGAAACGGCGAGACTCCGGAGCTCACAACGAGAGAGAAACACACAAGAGAGTGCTATGTTGTTGCTGAAGAGGGTGCTGATCTTGCACGCATCGAAAAAGAGATCGTGACGATGCCGAACTACTTTTCCGACTATGACACAACGGTTCATTTCATCAGCGAGGAAGAGATGAAGCGCGACCACTCCACACTCCCGCACGGCGGTTTCGTGATCAGAAACGGAAAGACCGGATGGAATCAGGAGAATACACATGTGATTGAGTATCGTCTGAAACTGGATTCCAACCCGGAGTTCACTTCCTCCGTGATCGTTTGCTGTGCCCGCGCCGCATTCCGCATGAAACAGGAGGGAATGAGCGGATGCAAGACCATTCTTGACATTCCGCCGGCATACCTTTCCGCAAAGAGCGGCGAGGAACTCAGAAAGAATCTCCTGTAATCATAAAAAGAACCTTTAAAGGCGGCGAAAGAGCCGGCCTTTGATCAATCATACCTCCGCCCTGTGTCCGCAGCCGACAGATACAGGGCGGAAGTATCAATTGCCATGCATTCAGAAAAGACTGCAAACGGGATCCATGCATGGCGGATTTTGTAGAGGGTGAAGATATGACACTTAAGAAGAATCATCCGGCAGGTTACAACGGGATCACGGACGGTGTGATCTGGCAGCAGCTTCTGCTCTTTTTCTTTCCGATCCTGTTCGGGACATTTTTCCAGCAGCTTTACAACACGGCAGATGCCATGATCGTTGGAAAATTCGTTGGAAAAGAAGCACTTTCCGCGGTAGGGGGTACGACAGGAACGCTGATCAACCTGTTAGTTGGTTTCTTCGTCGGAATGTCCTCCGGCGCGGCCGTTGTCGTATCCCAGTTCTATGGGGCAAAGGAAGACCAGCAGGTGCAGAAATCGGTTCACACATCGTTCTGTCTGGCGCTGGCCGGCGGTGTGGCACTCTTAGTGATCGGTGAGATCTTCACTCCGGCTGCAATCCGGGCTATGGGTGCTCCCGAAGAGATCCTTGGATATTCTGTGACATATCTCAGGATCTATTTTCTGGGTATCATCGGAAATCTGGTCTATAATATGGGCGCTGCGATCCTGCGAGCTGTGGGAGATTCGAAGAGACCGCTCTATTTCCTTGTGGCGAGCTGCCTGACCAATATTGCTCTGGATCTCCTGTTTGTAGTCTGTTTTCATATGGAAGTTGCCGGGGCGGCGCTTGCGACGATCATGTCCCAGCTTTTATCGGCAGTACTCGTTATGATAACGCTGATCCGGACAAAAGAATCTTACCGTTTTATCCCGAAGGAACTCCGTGTGGAGCCGGTATTATTAAAGAGGATCATAAAGATCGGTCTTCCGGCGGGACTCCAATCCATGATGTACTCGATCTCCAATATCCTGATTCAGGCAAACATCAATGGATACGGAACGAATACGATCGCGTCCTGGGCGGTTTACGGAAAGATCGACGGTATTTTCTGGATGACTATGGATGCCATGGGAATCTCCGTGACGACCTTTGCGGGTCAGAACTTCGGTGCGGGCAAGATCAGACGTTTAAAGAAGGGAACCTACGTGGGACTTCTCATGTCGACGATCATCACGGCGGCACTCGGTGTATTTATGTTTACGGCAGGTCCGGTACTCATCAGTCTCTTTACCAACGATGTGGATGTCATGGCGGAGAGCATGAGTATTATCCGCTTCCTGGTGCCGTTCTGGTTCTGCTACATCTGCGTCAACGTATATCCGTGTACGCTGCGCGGCGTGGGCGATGCCCTGATCCCAATGCTGATCATCTGTGTTGGAACCTGTATCCTGCGTGTGCTCTGGGTATTCGGCGCAGGCGCAGTCCATCCGGGACTGTACACGACGCTGACGAGCTATCCGCTAAGCTGGAGTATCACTTCGCTGGCATTCCTGGTATATTATTACCGGTTCAGTGCGATGAGAAAGTTAAATAAACTGATTGAAGAATAAGCATAACTGTTCGGCAGGACTGTGAACTTATTGCGCTGGTCTGCTGAACAATTATAATAAGTGTAACTGGAATATGGATGTTGAATTTGAATTTAAAGAGAAAAATGGGGGCGCTTGTGTGACAAAGCTTTTGGCACCAGGCGCCGTCTGCGTGGTACCGGAAAGTCTGGGCGGACTTCCGGTGACAGAGCTGGCAGACAAGGTATTTTCGGGGAGCACGGTGGAGAAAGTCTATCTACCGCGGACACTCACCCGGATCGGAAGATATGAATTTTATGGATGTGAGAAGCTTCAGGAGATCCATTTTTACGGGACGCTCCGGGAAGTCGGCGGCGGTGTGTTTACGGGCTGCCGGAATATCAGGAGTCTGATTGTGCATATGGGGGTGGATGAAGAGTCGGCGCTCAGGGATTTTGTGACGGAGATCAATGAGAGAGTCACAGTGCATGTGTTTATACAGGGCGGACAAAATCGAATGCAGGACGGGAGAGATACGGACTTTGAACGAACATCGCTGGTTTCAAGTACTTTTGAGGAAGAGAGCGGGGAGACAGAGACTGCGCGTGTGATCTTCCCGGAATACTACGACGAGGCGGTGGAAAATACGCCCGCCAGGATCACGGTATCCAATATCCACGGTGCAGGGCAGAAGTATCGCTACTGTTTTGAGGGACGAAAATTCCGATTTGACAGGTATGATAAAATGTTTGTGTATGAAAAAGCAGAGGAATCGGTTCTCATGGCATCGAAGATCGCGGTGACCCGGCTGCAGTATCCGAAAGGACTGTGGGAGAGCGCGAAAAAGGAATATGAAAAGTTTCTTATGGAGAATCTTTATGAGGTACTTCTTGGAACTCTTGAGGACGCGGAGACCATAAAATGGATTGCGGGACAGTATTTAACACCGGAAAAGAATCCGCTGACGGCGGATAAGATGTCGGGGTTGATCACGGAGATCTCGAAAAAGCATCTGCCGGAGCTTTTGGGGATGTTTATGGAGATCCAGAGGAAGAAGTTTGGCGTAAAGAAGAAAAAGTTTGATTTTGATTTGTGAGGAGGTCAGAAATCGTCATGAGAGAAGATGCGGCATGGTCGCCGATCCTGAGAGAGCAGGGCGCGCTGGAAGAACTGGCGGCGATCGGCGTTGAGATCATACGGAACGCGAGGAATGAGCTGTATCTTTCCATGCGGTTTCTCGACGTGGCCTTAAATGGTCTGTTCCCGGTGGCGGACAACAGCATCAAGGGAATCGGAACGGACGGAACCTTATTATCATTTGAGACTGGATACATCTGCGGCTGGTACCGGAGAAATCCTGTTTATGTAAACCGCATGATCCTGCACGAGACTTTCCACTGTCTCTTTGTCCACCCATGGTCGAGAAAAAAGCGGACAGAGGAATACTGGAATCTGGCATGCGATATCGCTGTGGAGTCCCTGATCGATGGAATCCACAAGCCGTGCGTCCATCTGCCGATGTCACCGGTGCGGGCGGAATTTTACGGACGTCTGAGGAAAAAGATCAAGGTATTGAATGCTGAGAGTATTTACCACACCATGCAGGAGATGGAGCTTTCGGAGATCGAATATGAGCGGCTCTGCCGGGAATTCTGCCGGGACGATCATTCCAGATGGGAGAAAGAGGACGAGAAGAAATCTCCGAATCCCAACCGGAACCGAAAAAACGATTGGGATGACAAGCGGGAGAAGATGCAGGCGGAGATGGAGGCGTTTTCCAACGAGGCGGCGGATGACTCCAGGGAGCTGATGGATCAGCTGGCGGTGGAGAACCGGGAGCGGTACGATTACCGGAAGTTTTTGCAGAAATTTTCGGTGCTGAAGGAGACAGTCCAGATCGATCCGGATGCGTTCGACTATGTATTCTACAATTATGGCATGCAGTTATATGGAAATATGCCGTTGATCGAGCCCCTTGAGACGAAGGAAGTCCGGCGGATCGAGGATTTTGTGGTCGTTATCGACACTTCGATGTCATGTTCCGGGGAGCTGGTGAAGAAATTTCTGGAAGAGACCTACGGGGTGCTGGCTCAGTCGGAGAGCTTCTTTAAGAAGGTCAATATCCACATTTTGCAGTGCGATGATAAAGTACGGCAGGATGTGAAGATCGAGAGCGAGGAGGACCTTCGGAATTACATGGACCACATGGAGCTCCATGGCATGGGCGGGACTGATTTCCGCCCGGCATTTTTGCATGTGGACCAGATGATCAAGGCGGGAAAGTTCAGCAGGCTGCGGGGACTTCTCTATTTTACGGACGGATATGGGACATTTCCGGTGAAAATGCCGCCATATGACACGGCCTTCGTGTTTATGCGGGATAATTATACTGACGCGGACGTTCCGCCTTGGGCGATGAAGGTGATTCTGGACCCGGAGTCGATGGAGGATGTGGGGAAAATATTAGATGGAAAATAGTAACTGTTCAGTAGGTCTGCGCATTTACTGCGCTGACCGTAAGAAAACTTAGAATGGAAGGCAAAAATCCTATCGGCATAGCCGATTAGGAATGGATTTTTGCGCGTAACTGTGGGGGTACTGAACAGTTACGGAAAGTAAAAGGTTTGACAGGCTGGTTCACGGACTGTAAAAATTATACCGGAGTAAAAAGATATGAACATCAAGCGTGCAAAACAGGAAATTAAAAATACGATACAGGTGTATCTGACGAAGAACGCACACGGGGAATACGAGATCCCGTCCATGCGGCAGCGCCCGGTGCTGCTCATCGGTCCGCCAGGAATCGGAAAGACCCAGATCATGGAGCAGGTGGCGCGGGAGTGCGGGATCGGTCTCGTCTCCTACACGATCACACACCATACGAGACAGAGTGCCATCGGTCTCCCGTTTATCTCGGAGAAGACTTACAGTGGGAAGAATGTCCATGTGACGGAATATACCATGAGTGAGATCGTCGCGGCGATCTACAATAAGATCGAAGACACAGGACTCTCCGAGGGACTTCTCTTCATCGATGAGATCAACTGCGTGTCCGAGACACTGGCCCCGGCCATGCTGCAGTTTTTGCAGTATAAGACTTTCGGAAATCATAAGATCCCGGATGGCTGGATCATCGTGGCAGCAGGAAACCCGCCGGAATACAATAAATCCGTGCGGGAATTCGATATCGCGACCTTAGACCGCATCAAAAAGATCGATGTGGAGGCGGATTTTGAGGTCTGGAAAGAGTACGCGAAGCAGGCGGATATCCATCCGGCGATCCTGTCATTCCTCACCGCAAAGCCGCAGTATTTTTACCAGGTGGAGACAACTGTGGATGGCAAGATTTTTGCGACACCTCGTGGGTGGGAAGATCTCTCCGGATTTTTAAAGGTCTGCGAGAAGGTGGATCTTATCTGTGACCGGGAAGTTGTAGTGCAGTACATTGAGCATCCCCGGATCGCAAAAGATTTCGCGAACTATCTGGAATTATATAAGAAGTATCAGGCGAGATACCAGATCGATGAAGTTCTGGAAGGAAAACGCAATGAGGGCCTGATGGAGCAGGCGGCGAAGGCACCGTTTGACGAGAAGCTTTCCATCATCAGCCTGATTTTAGCGAAGCTTGATGTGGAGTTTAAGGCTTATGCGCAGAAAGAAGATTATCTGGAAGTGCTGTTTGGGGAGCTGAAAGCATTCAAGAGAAGCCTGAAAGATAAAACGGAGGCCGGAGAAACGATGAATCCAGTGCCGCAGACTCCGATCAACATTTTCTCCCATCAGATCGAGGCATTCACCGCGGCATCCGAGCAGAAACAGAAAGCCGGTCTTCTCACAAGACAGGAAAAATATCGCTGTGCAGATATCGCAGCGGATATGAACCGATACCTTCAGACTGTGAAAGCAGAGCTTTTATCGGGTGGTGACGAGATATTCGACCGGTTCCGGGAGCTGTTTGGTGACGAACGGACAGAACTTGAGGATCTGTGCGCTCATGCCGGACAGACACTGGAGTATGCCTTTGATTTCATGGAAGGAACATTCGGCAGCAGTCAGGAGATGGTGGTGTTTATCACAGAATTGAACTCCAGCGTCCCGGCCGTGCGGTTCTTACAGGAAAATGAGTGTGAACGATATTTTGAATACAATAAGAATCTGCTGTTTGATGAGAGACGGGCAGATATTCTGAGCAGGCTGGACAGACTTGGGGCATTTTAATTGGAAAGGAAAGTGATCATATGGAATACGAAGGAACCGTATACCGCCCGCCGAGCGAGGCGAGAAGCTTAATTATTCAGGTGACTGTGGGCTGTGCCCATAACCGGTGCACCTTCTGCAACATGTACCGGGTGAAAAAATTCCGAGTGCGGACAAAAGAAGAGATCATGAAGGATCTGGACGAATGCCGCGATTATTACGGACCGTATGTCAGCCGTGTATTCTTTGCGGACGGTGATGCACTGGTGGTAAAGACAGAACTTCTTTTAGAGCTTTTAGCCTATGTCCACAAAAATTTCCCGTATGTGGAGCGGATCACCTCTTACGGGACTGCAAAGGATGTTCTGGCAAAGTCTGAGGAAGATTTAAAAGTCTTAGCGGCAGCAGGACTCGAGATGGTCTATATCGGAGCGGAATCCGGCGATGACCGTGTTCTGGAGCATATCCATAAGGATGTGACGGCGGCCCAGATTGCGGCGGCGGGACAGAAATTGAAGCGCTGCGGCATCAAGACCTCTGTGACGCTGATCTCCGGCCTCGGCGGAAGAAAAGGGATCCGGGAACATGCCATCAAGTCGGCGGAGCTGATCAATCAGATGAATCCGGAGTATGCCTCCTTCCTGACATTGCGCCTCTATGAGGGGACCCAGATGAATGAGGAAGTAAAACGCGGGGAGATGGAACTTATCACCCCGGACGAGATCGTGGAGGAAATGGAGCTGTTTTTAACACACATTGATTCTCCCGGAACGATCTTCCGGACAAACCACGCGTCCAACTATGTAGTGCTTGCGGGAACTTTTAACGAAGATATTCCGAAAATGCTGGCACAACTGGAGGACACAAAGAAAAGACAGCGTTACCGCCTTGAAGAATGGCGCAGACATATTTAAGTAAGAAGAGCAGAGAAAACAGTCCCGCGGGCTTTCTGGACGCTTAAAACGGCAGAAAAATGGCTCGCGGGATATGCCTTTCCAGGGCTTTCCGGAACGATCCCGGAGGGGACTCTTCTTGTAGATTGTATTCAAAAAACAACAATATATAGTTTTGAATCATGAATTTTTCACCATATATATGGTTTTGGTATATCATATTTATATAGCAGTACTCCTTGCAATCCGGGAACAATACAGTTATAATAGAATCGTTCTCGCGTGAGTGACTAAAAATAACGTGGCGGGAACATGACATGACCGCCTTAAGAGACTCGTGGCGGCAGGTCCGACAGATCAATCATAAAATATCTAAATCAGATAAAATTTCTGTATAATTCTGAAAAAAACAAACTGTATATACAACCAAGAAAACTATCAGCAACTGAAATGTACATGCCTGAGGCCGGCCAGTAAATGCGCGGACCTGTAGGTCAGCTGTGTTTTTTAGCAGAATAGACAGAAGAGAAAAACAGGCAACGGCAGTTGTGCGTAAAGCGGACAATTCTGCCAACACAATGAAATGAAACGGGGAATCAGGGATGAAGATCATCAAAAGAAACGGAGCGGAGGAAAGTTTTGACACGCTCAAGATCGTGAATGCGGTCCAGAAGGCATGCAACGCCACAGAAAATGCCTATCTGGCACCGGAACAGCTTACGGATATCGCGGATTATGTAGAGTACAAGTGCAATAAGCTGGGACGTGCGGTGTCCGTAGAAGAGATCCAGGATATGGTCGAGAACCAGTTGATGGCGATCGGTGCTTTTGCGATCGCAAAAAATTATGTGCGCTACCGCTATGACCGCTCTCTGGTGCGGAAAGCAAATACGACGGACAACCGGATCCTGTCCCTGATCGAGTGCAACAACGAAGAGGTTATGCAGGAAAATTCCAACAAGAATCCGACGGTCAACAGCGTACAGCGTGACTATATGGCTGGCGAAGTCAGCAAGGATCTCACGAGAAGACTTCTTCTTCCGGAAGATATTGTTGAGGCGGATAAGCAGGGAATCATTCACTTCCATGACTCCGACTATTTTGCACAGCATATGCACAACTGCGATCTTGTAAACCTGGAGGATATGCTGCAGAACGGCACCGTGATCAGCGAGACACTGATCGAGCGCCCGCACAGCTTCTCCACAGCCTGCAACATCGCGACCCAGATCATCGCCCAGGTTGCCAGCAACCAGTACGGCGGACAGAGCATCAGCCTTGCGCATCTCGCTCCGTTCGTTCAGGTATCGAGAGTGAAGATCCGTCAGGAAGTGATCGGCGAGATGAAGGATCTTGGAATTGCTGTGACAGAGGATCAGATCGATAAGCTCACGGAGGAGCGTCTCCGCAGAGAGATCACGAAGGGAATCCAGACGATCCAGTATCAGGTCGTAACACTCCTCACCACAAACGGACAGGCACCATTCGTTACCGTTTACATGTACCTCGACGAGGCAAAGAATCCGCAGGAGAAAAAAGACCTTGCGATGATCATCGAGGAGACCTTAAAACAGAGATATCTCGGCGTTAAAAATGAAGCCGGCGTATGGATCACACCGGCATTCCCGAAGCTGATCTATGTTCTCGATGAGGACAATATCACTCCGGATGCACCGTATTATTATTTAACAGAGCTTGCGGCAAAATGTACCGCAAAGCGCATGGTTCCGGACTACATCTCCGCGAAGAAGATGCGGGAGTTAAAGGGCGATGTGTATACATGCATGGGCTGCCGTTCCTTCCTGACCCCGGACCGTTCCTACGTAAAAGGAAACCTTGCGAATGCAGGAAACTACCGGGAAGGCGAGCGCAAGTATTATGGCCGCTTCAATCAGGGCGTTGTGACGGTAAACCTTGTTGATATCGGACTCAGCGCAAGAAAAGACATGAACAGGTTCTGGGAGATCTTTGATGAGAGAATGGAACTCTGCCACCGCGCAATGCGCTGCCGCCACGAGAGATTAAAAGGAACCTTATCCGACGCGGCTCCGATCCTCTGGCAGTATGGCGCGCTTGCCCGCTTAAAGAAAGGTGAGACCATCGACAAGCTCCTCTATGACGGATATTCCACACTTTCTCTGGGATATGCAGGCCTGTGGGAATGTGTATACAGCTTAATTGAGAAGAAATTAACTGAGCCGGAAGGAAAGAAACTCGGTCTTGAGATCATGCAGAAGTTAAATGACTACTGCACGAAGTGGAAAGAGGCGGAGAATATCGATTACAGCATCTACGGAACTCCGCTGGAATCCACAACCTACTCTTTTGCGAAGAGTCTCCAGAGACGTTTCGGTATCGTAAAGGGCGTAACCGACAGAAACTACATCACGAACAGCTACCATGTACATGTAACGGAACCGATCGACGCCTTCAGTAAGTTAAAATTAGAGTCTGAATTTCAGGCACTGTCCCCGGGCGGAGCGATCAGCTACGTGGAAGTTCCGAACATGCAGGATAATATCCCGGCTGTTCTTCAGGTCATCCGCTACATCTATGACAATATCATGTACGCGGAGTTAAATACGAAGAGCGATTACTGTCAGGTATGCGGCTACGACGGCGAGATCAAGATCATCGAGGATGACGGAAAGCTCGTATGGGAATGCCCGCATTGCGGAAACCGTGATCAGAGCAAGCTCAACGTTGCAAGACGTACCTGCGGATACATCGGAACACAGTTCTGGAATCAGGGCAGAACACAGGAAATTAAGGAAAGGGTACTGCACCTGTAATGAATTACGGAGAGATCAAAACATGTGATATTGCAAACGGTGAGGGAGTCCGCGTGTCCCTCTTTGTGTCCGGCTGTACACATCACTGTAAAAATTGCTTTAATGATGTGGCGTGGGATTTCGGATATGGAAAGCCGTTTACGGAAGAGACGGAAGAGATGTTATTAAAGGCGCTGGAGCCGGATTATGTGGATGGATTATCGCTTCTTGGCGGAGAACCCTTTGAGCCGGAGAACCAGCGGGCACTTCTCCCGTTCTTAAAGAAAGTGCGCAAGAGATTCCCGAAGAAAAATATCTGGTGCTATACCGGTTATCTTTTCGATAAAGAGCTTCTCGGTGAGAGCCGGGCGAGATGTGAGTGTACGGATGAGATGTTAAGCCTGATCGATGTCCTCGTGGACGGCGAGTTTGTTCAGGAGCTCTACAGCGTGGCACTGGCATTCCGCGGTTCGGAGAACCAGAGGATCATCGACGTGAAAAAGTCTCTGGAAACAGAGGAGATCGTCTGGCATGCTCTGATGAGCCGGGGGATCTCGATGAAGTTTAATTAAAATATGAAGACAGATCGAATATAAAGGAAAGATCCGGCAGTTGGGTTGTTTTACAGGGATTTTTGATTCTGTAAGACAACTTGACTGCCGGATTTTTTTGATGTAATAGGAAATTCCGAGAAATTCCCTGTCTCACAAAAGGCACTTCTTTTTTTATAAAATCTGTAGTGCAGGTAAGGACATCATGTGAAAAATGAAGTCTGGATATGGCATCTGGATAGGCTTAGAGCTGCCGCTGCTCTTGACTTTTGGAGAGTATTCTCGTATACTAATATAGTTCTAAATAGAACAGTTCACTTTTGAACCAGAGGTGATACACATGAAATTTGTTGATTTTATGGCGGACAGCCGGGATTTCTATACGGGGCTCATTGATCCGGTCTGCAAAAAATACGGGCTGACCCAGATGGAATTCAATATCCTGCTGTTTCTCGCCAACAATCCGGAGTGCGACACTGCTGTCCAGATCATCAAGAAGCGGGCGTTCACAAAGTCCCATGTCTCCATGTCTGTCCGCTCATTGGAAGAGCGCGGACTGCTCACAGGGGAATATTATGGGACGGACCGGCGGACGATCCATCTGAAACTCACGGACGCTGCTGCGCCGATGGTCTCTGACGGGAAAAACGTCCAGAAACGGGCCGCCGAAATCATCTGCCGCGGATTCACCCCGGAAGAGCACCGGATGCTGTTCGAACTTATGAACCGGATCAATTCAAACATCTCAGATTACAGGAAAGAAGGAAAACTGCATGAACAACAGTAAAGAATTTCTTGGGACAGAGCCGATCGGAAAGCTTCTTTTCAAGCTTGCCGTTCCATCTGTCATCGCACAGATCGTCAACATGCTGTACAACATCGTTGACCGGATCTACATTGGACATATCCCGGGAAGCGGAAGTCTCGCCCTGACCGGTGTCGGCGTCTGCCTGCCGATCATTATGGTGGTTTCCGCCTTCGCGGCTCTCGTCGGCTCCGGCGGTGCGCCGAGAGCGTCGATCTTTATGGGAAAAGATGATATGGATTCTGCGGAGAAGATTCTCAGCGGCTGTTTTACGGTTCAGATCATCATTTCTGCGATCCTGACAGCAGTCTTACTGTTGTTTGGCCGCTCCATGCTCTTGACTTTTGGAGCCAGTGAGAACACTATCGGCTATGCGGTTGATTACATGAGTATTTACGCTGTCGGAACGATCTTTGTCCAGATGACGTTAGGCATGAACATGTTCATCACGGCCCAGGGATTTTCAAAGACCAGTATGCTGACGGTTACCATCGGAGCTGTCTGCAACATCATTCTGGACCCGATCTTTATCTTCGGGTTTGGCATGGGCGTAAAGGGTGCGGCTCTCGCGACGATCATCTCTCAGGCGGTATCCTGCGGATGGGTTCTCGCGTTCCTGACCGGAAAGAAGACCTTCTTACGGATCAAAAAGGAGTATTTAAAGCCGGTTCCGTCTATCGTTTTCCCGTGTCTTGCGCTGGGACTTTCTACGTTTGTGATGCAGTCCAGCGAGAGTGTTATCTCGGTATGCTTTAACTCTTCCCTGTTAAAGTACGGCGGAGATCTGGCAGTCGGTGCCATGACGATCCTTACAAGTACGATGCAGTTTGCAATGCTGCCGCTTCAGGGAATCGGACAGGGCGCACAGCCGATCATGAGCTATAACTACGGAGCGAGAAATATCGACCGTATGAAGAAGACATTCAAGCTCCATCTCGTGATCTCCCTGATCTATTCCACGTTGTTCTGGTTCTTTGTCCAGCTTTTCCCGGCAACCTTCGCGGGAATCTTCAGCTCCGATCCAGAACTCGTTTCCTTCACTGCAGGCGCTCTGCGGATCTACTGCGGTGCGATGTTCCTCTTTGGAATCCAGCTCGCCTGCCAGATGACCTTCGTTGCCATCGGATATGCAGTATGTTCGATCATCGTGGCGGTTGTGCGTAAATTCGTGCTTCTGCTTCCGTTAATCTTCATCGTTCCGATGTTCGTCAGCAATAAAACGATGGGTGTCTACATGGCGGAGCCGATCGCGGACACGATTGCGGTGACGTTTACGGCGATTATTTTTGCGATCCAGTTCAGGAAAGCGCTGAGACTCATTGAGGGTACAAAGAAAGCAGCGGCGTAAGGGATATGGGAAAAGACAATCCCGAAAAACATAATTTAAGCAATATAAAAGGTCGAAAGTTTCAACTTCCAATACGAATTTGAAACTTTCGACCTTAATTTTTTATGAATATAAATCTAATTTATCCTACGCTGACCTGAAATTCAGGCTGGCGGAATAAGAGACACCCGTTTATTCCGGACAAACGATCTTACCAGCCACCGCGCATGCCGCAGCCGTTCTCGGGGAGGCGAGATAGATCTGGACTTTGGATGTTCCCATTCGCCCAAGGAAGTTACGGTTGTTGGTAGCGACAACACGTTCACCGTCTGTCAGGATGCCGCCTGCGCGTCCGCAGCAGAGACCGCAGCCCGGATGGGTGATCATAGCACCTGACTCGGCCAGTGTCTCAAGGATTCCAAGGTCAGCGGCCTGTCTGTAGATCTTTCGGCTGGCAGGAGTTACGATGAGCTTCACGAAGTTCGCTACTTTCTTGCCCTTTAAGACTTCGGCAGCCGCAGCCAGATCCTCAAGCCGTCCGTTTGTGCAGGAACCGATGAATACCTGATCGATCTCTGTGCCCTCAAGTTCGCTGACATTGCGGATCTTGTCGACCTGGGACGGACATGCCATAACCGGAACGAAGTCCTCGGCGTTGTATTCCATCACGCGGCAGTAATTTGCGTCTGCGTCGCCGAAAAGACTCTTCTGGTAGTCATTTAAGGTAACATTGCAGTATTCCGCCGTCTTCTCGTCCGGTGTGAACAGAGCGCACTTTGCGCCGGCCTCAATGGCCATGTTGGAGATCGTCATACGGCTTGCGACTGTCATGCTCTCCACTGCGCTTCCGGAGAACTCCAGAGCCTTATAAGTAGCGCCGTCCGCGCCGAGATCACCGATGAGACGGAGAATTACGTCCTTGGACATAACATTCTCCGGCAGTTTTCCGTTGATAACGACTTTGATGGTCTCCGGCACACGGATCCACATGGTTCCGGTTCCCAGGATGCTGGCCATCTCCGTATATCCGATTCCGGAGGAGAATGCGCCGACACAGCCGTAGGTTGTTGTGTGGCTGTCTGTACCGAAGGCAACATCGCCCGGTTTTACATATCCGGCTTCTGTCATTAACTGGTGGCAGATTCCGTCGCTTCTGTGGACGTGGGTCATGCCATATTTTGCGGCAAACGCATCGCCGACATGGAAATGTCTTGTATCGTCAAGCTGGCTTGCCGGAACAAGGTGGTCATAGATCAGAACGACCTTATCCGGATCCCACAGCTTTTCAAAGCCCATCTCTTTAAATTTCTCCGCCACGAACGGAATAAAAATGTCGTGGATCATGACGCGGTCAACATTTACGGTCACGATATCGCCCGGCTTTACGGACCTGCCGGTGTTATGTTCAACGATCTTCTCAATTACAGTCTTTCCCATTTCGTTTTCCTCCCGTTCAGTCCAAACCATTCAGCTTGCGCATGGCCTTGACAAGGCCGCCTGCGCGGATAATGTCCATCAGGTTCTCAGGAAGAGACGCGATCGGGTATTCTTTTCCGTTGTAGTCGATGTGCTCGTTCATCACAACGGATACGGTATCGCCCTCTTGGATGTCATCGTAGAGTGTCGGCTGTTCGATGAGGAGCAGGCCGTTGTTGATGGAGTTGCGGAAGAAGATCCTCGCGAAGGATTTCGCGATCACGCACTGGATTCCCAACGCTTTGATGATCTCCGGTGCCTGTTCTCTGGAAGAACCGCAGCCGAAGTTTTTTCCAGCAACGATGATGTCACCGGGCTTGATCTGGGCAGCCAGCTCCGGGCGGAGCGGGGAAAATCCATACTGTTTCATGTCGTCAATGGTCTTTAATGCAAGGTACTCGGTCGGGATGATGATATCGGTGTCGATGTCATCGCCCAGAACCCAGACCTTTCCAGTCATTTTTTCCATGGTAAAAGTCCTCGATTTCTATACAAATATAGTGATCATATTCAAAAATGCATATTGCCGTATCATTCTGGCAAATACCAATAAGTAATTTATCCGTAACTGTTCAGTGGGTCTGCGCACTTGCTGCGCTGACCGTAAGAAAACATAGGCTGGAAGGCAAAAATCCCATCAGCGAAGCTGATCTGGAATGGATTTTTGCACGTAACTATGAAGGTACTGAATAGTTACATTTATTCTATGTATAGGGGCATTACTGGTGGAACGACACTTCTGCCTGTATAAAAGTACAGGCAGAAGTGAAAATAGTCTTTACAAATCTGTGCAGATTATAAATCACTTGCTAATGCAATTTCGCCCTTAATAGCAGACGCCGTAACCGTCGCTGCGGATCCAAGATATACCTTGGAGCTCGGATGACCTGCGCGGCCCTTGAAGTTTCTCGTACCGGTGCTGATCAGGACTTCGTTCTCGCCGATCACACCCTGGCAGCTGCCCCAGCATACACTGCAGTTCGGGTTCATAACAATTGCGCCGGCTTCCATGAAGATGTCGATCAGGCCTTCCTTCAGAGCCTGAAGGTAAACAGTCTGGCTTGCCGGAACCACAAGGAAACGGACTTTTTCAGCGACCTTCTTTCCTTTAATGATGGAAGCGCCGACTCTCAGATCCTCGATACGTCCGTTGTTGCAGGAACCTAAGAATGCCTCGTCGATCTTCACGCCGCGGACTTCCTCAGCCGGAACCAGATTATCAACGAAGTCTGGTTTTGCCACTACCGGACGGATCTTGGAGAGGTCAAAGGTATATTCTCTCGCGTATACAGCATCCGGATCGCTCTTAAAGAGTGCCTTCGGCTTTCTTCCGTGAGCTTCCAGGTATTCGATAGCTTTCTCGTCCGGCTCGAAGATACCGGTCTTGGCACCTGCCTCGACAGCCATGTTGCAGAGGACCATACGCTCGCTGATGCTCAATGTCTTAGCGCCCTCGCCTGTGAACTCCATAACCTGGTAGTTGCAGCCGTTTGCGCCGATGGTGCCGATGATGGTCAAGATCAGGTCTCTCGCGTAAACGCCTTCCGGCAGCTTTCCGACGAGGTTGAATTTTACAGTCTCCGGAACGAGAACCCAGGATTTTCCTGTCACCATGCCGTAGAGGAGATCGGTACATCCAACGCCGGTACCGAAGGCACCGAGAGCGCCGTAAGAGCAGGTGTGGCTGTCAGCACCGAAGATCAGTTCACCCGGACATACATAATGTTCCATCATGACCTGGTGGCAGACGCCTTTTCCCTCCCAGAAATCAATGTTGTTTTCCTTCGCGAAGTCGCGCATCTTCTTCTGGGATGCCGCTGTCTTCGGGCAGTCGGATGGAACATTGTGGTCTACAATGAATACCATCTTTTTTGTGTCCGCGATATGCGGATGTTTTAATTTATTGCGGTACATGTCAACGGTCAGATGGGTAGTTCCGTCGTTACTCATCATACGGTCTAATGTTACAGTATGGATATCTCCCGGTTTTACGTAGTCAACTCCGGCTGCCGCCGCAATGATCTTTTCTGCAATCGTCATTCCCATTGTCTTAGTCCTCCTCACGGTTTAAAGAAGCGATCAGTCCGCCCTGATTTAAGATGTTCTGCATGTATTCCGGCAGCTTTGTGCAGGAATATGTCTTTCCGTTTGCGTGGGCAGTTCCGTCAGACATGGAAAGTTCCATGGTGTCACCGGTCTTTACATCATCCGGCAGGTCTTTACAGACGATAACCGGAAGTCCGATGTTGATGGCATTTCTGTAGAAGATCCTCGCGAAGGATTTCGCAACAACAGCCTGTACGCCGAGAGCTTTTAAGACGCCCGGTGCCTGTTCTCTGGAAGAACCGCAGCCGAAGTTCTCGCCGCCGACAACAAAATCACCAGGTTTTACTTTTTTCGGGAAATCCGGGTCAAGAGACTCGAATGTGTGCTCTTTCATCTCTTCCAGATTTGGTAAGAGCAGATACTGGGATGCAATGATCTGATCGGTATCAAGGTCATTATGAAATTTAAAGATCGTTCCTTCTGCCATGACTTTATATGTTCCTTTCTTATCTAAGAAATATTAAAAGACAGCTGCAAAAATCCAGACCGTCAGCCGCCTTAACAGTTCATGAATTCTTTCGTTTCCTCATTATAGCATAGGATCAGGCATAAATAAAATGGCGCGTATTGATATGGCACATAACTTAAAGTTATAAAATTATGATGCTTTCCAACGCCGGGAAAAGGCCATAAAAATTGCTGCAGTTAAACTCTGTATTTGAACGGACATGACGGCTGTATTTTTACACTGCCGGTCGGATCATCACGGAAAACTGCAGCAAAAATGGAACTTATTGGTTTATTACAGCTTTAAAACCGCCGTCTGCGGTCTCGTCTCAGCCGTCAGCACCAGTGTGGTGGAGTCGTACTCCACCACATTCCGGCAGAGTCCCGTAAATTCCTCCAGCCGTCCGATCACCGGATAGCCGAAGTGGTCGGAGCGGTAATGCATCGGGATCACAACGCGGGGCGCGAGGTCATCCACCACAGCCTTCGCCTGGACCGCATCGATCGTATAATAACCGCCCACAGGGATCAGGATCGCGTCGAGATGCTTTAACAGATCCTTTTGTTCTCTGGTAAGAGGACATCCGATGTCACCCATATGGGCAATTTTAAGTCCATCTGATTCTAAAATGTGGATCCGGTTCGGTCCACGGAGGGCTCCCTGTTCCGGGTCATGCCAGGTGTCGATCTTCGTGATGGAAAACGGGTTTTTTGTCCCGCTGTGCTTTAAGGTTACTGCGTCCGTGTATCCGTGGTCACCGTGCTCGTGGCTGCAGAGTACCATGTCCGCGGTGAGGGAAAGCGGAGCGAGTCCCGGTACTGTATTCGGGCCATATGGATCAAAAACAATGGAAAAACCATCTTTTTCAACGGTAAAACAGGAATGACCATTCCAGGTGATAGAAATAGAATTCATAATTATGTCCTCCTCTCGAGCAGTTAGAAATGATTGGGCAGATGACTATATTTTATCATGAAACGCCAGGAGATTCAATGGACGAAAAGAAAGGACCCATCTGGTTTACACAAGGCGTGAACAGTAACCCCATCTGTGCCAGAGTGAGAAATTCATGTGATCAGTGCTTGAGAAATCGGGAGAAAAAGCAGTATAATAGTGGATATAATATCGGGCATAACAGGAGGAAATGGCGATGGATCTTACACAGGTAAAGCACGAGATTGAAACATTGGCGGAGAAACACCGGGATGAGTTTGAGGTTGTCAGTGCATACATATTTGCTCATCCGGAGTTGGCATACCATGAAACGCTGGCGCAGGATCAGCTATGCGGGCTGCTGGAAAAGCATGGCTTTAAAGTACAGCGGGGAGCCGGCTCTCTGGAGACCGCATTTGTGGCGGAATACCAGAGCGGAAAGCCGGGATTGACCTTTGCGTTTATGTGCGAGTACGACGCGCTCCCTGAAATTGGACATGCATGCGGACACAATCTGATCGGCACCAGCGGAGCCGGCGCCGGTGTGATATTAAAAGAGATCATGGAAAAATACGGGATCGGCGGAACCCTGAAGGTTCTTGGAACACCGGCAGAGGAAAACGGAAGCGGAAAGATCACGATGCTGGACGAAGGAATCTTCGATGGTGTGGATATGGCGCTGATCATGCATCCGAGTGATATGTCCATGGCAGATGATATCTCATTTGCAGCCGTAAATAAGACCTATACCTTCACCGGAAAACCGGCACATACCGCAGCGTGCCCGTGGATGGGGGCCAGTGCGTTAAACGGAGTTCTCCAGATGTTCCATGCGGTAGATTCCCAGAGACTTCATTTTAAGGATTACACGAGGGTTCATGGAATTATCCTGGAAGGCGGAACCGTAGTAAATATCGTTCCGGAGAGAGCAGTCTGCAAATTTAATATCAGGGCACTGGATGCGGAGTACCTGAAAGATGTGATCTCCGTGATAGACCGGTGTGCGAAAGGCGCAGCCATCTGCGCCGGTGTAGATGTGGAAATTCAGCAGAATGGCTATCTGATAAAAGATGTCCGCAACAACAGGGAACTTGTGACAGCAGTGGAAAAGAACATGGATTTCATTGGAGAACATCATATCCCCCGTGATCTGACTCAGGGAATCGGATCCACGGATGTCGGCAATGTAACTCAGGCACTTCCGGCTGCCCAGTTCTATATCGGTGTGGGCGAAGGATTAGGAACCCATACAGCAGCATTTGCGGAGGCTGCAGGAGGCGAAGCAGGAAGACGTGCTCTCACTGCCGCAGTAAAGGTGCTGGCAATGACAGGACTTGATATGATGTCCGGCCGGTCATAAAAAATAACAAAGCATGAAGGTGGTTGTTCATGCGACTAGGACGAAGATGAAAGAAATCTAAGGAAACTAAAGAAATTGACAGAAATAAAAATCTCTGCCCGGACACGTCGAGGTGTGTCCAGACAGAGATTTTTTGTGCACTGTGCGAAAATATAGATTGTCGCAAACGACCGCGCGAGATGCGAGTAACAAAAAACGGACACAGAATAGATATTTCTGTGTCCGGATGTTTGGCTGTATTACAGTGCCGTCGCTTTCGGCAGCGTAAAGATAAATTCCGACCCGACCCCCTGGGTGCTGATCACATCAATATTTTCCCCGTGTGCCTGTATGATCTCTTTTACGATCGCCAGCCCGAGTCCTGTTCCCTTCTTATCTTTTCCTCTGGAGAGATCCGACTTATAGAAGCGGTCCCAGATCTTCTTGATACTTTCCTTCGGAATACCGATTCCCGTATCCTTCACGGAAACAAAGACTTTCTCGTACTTCAGCGAAGTCTGGATATAGATTACAGAATTCTCACGGCTGAATTTAATGGCGTTGTCGATCAGATTGTAGAGTACCTGCTGGATCTTACCGAGATCCGCATACACCATCTGGATATCCGCAGCGAAGGTGAGATCCAGAACGATATCCTTGGCATTGCAGGTTCCTTCAAAGGTTGCCGCAGTATCTTTAATAACGCGGTTGATGTCGAAGTTGCTGCGGGTCAGGAATCCTTTGCTGTCGAGAGAATTTAACGTCAGCATGCCCTGCGTGAGCTTGTTCAGACGCTCGGTTTCAGAGATCAGAATGCCGAGGTATTTGTCGTAAAGTTCCGGCGGGATCGTTCCGTCCTTGATCGCCTCGAGGTATCCTTTGATCGAGGTCAGCGGGGAGCGGAAGTCATGGGAGACGTTCGCGATGAAGGAGTGTTGGTATTCCTCCATTTTATTTAACTCACTGGACATATAATTTAAAGTATTAGCAAGATATCCCATCTCGTCGGCGGAAGTTACCTTGATCGTGTGATTTAAGTTCCCGGCCGCATATTCTTTTGCGCCTTCCGTGATCTTCTTTAAAGGGAAGAAAACGGTTTTTGTGAAGACGAGGAGAATAATCAGGGACAGGATGAAGATGACCAGTGCCGTAATGTATACAATGTTCAGAATACGGTCTTCCCCATGAACGATCTGTTCGATAGGCATGTGGATCACCACGTATCCATACGTGTTAAAATTTCCTGTGATCGGTGCGATGACAGACAGCATGTCCTCATCAAACATGCCGAAAAATCTGCCGGTCATGTACGAGCGGTTTCCCGCCGCTGTGGGGTCAAAACCATCGATGGAGGTGCCGATGTGGGAGGCAGGAGATGTCTCCGCAACGACGCTGCCTTTCTGGTTGATGACCCAGGCCTGGGCCTTTAAGTAAGTGGCGACAGCCTGTAGCTGCGGGTTGGCTGTCGAAAGACTGATATTTTTTCCCTGATAGATATCGCTGTAGGTGGAGGCGAGAAGATTTGCCTCATCATAGAGGGATTCGGATCGTTCCTCCAGAAGATACCGGTAAGTGATCTCGGAGGACATGGTCGCGATAAAAATGAATCCCAGAAGACCGAAGACGAGATATCCCAGAAGGAATTTACTGTAAAGAGAACGGGTCATCGTCTTACCTCGAATTTATAACCGATCCCCCAGACGGTGGACAGCGCCCAGTTTTCATCGTCGCGGATCTTCTCGCGAAGGCGTTTGATGTGGACGTCTACGGTCCGGGTATCGCCGATATACTCATATCCCCAGATATGGTCCAGCAGCTGCTCACGGGTGAAGACCTGATTCGGGGAGGAAGCAAGGAAATATAAGAGTTCCAGCTCCTTTGGCGGCATGTCGACCGAATGGCCTTTATAGAGGACTGAATAGTTCGTCAGGTTGACGATCAGGTTCGGATACTCCACATATTCGCCCTGCTGTTTTGTCGCAGCGGATATGCTGACCGGAGCCGCCTGATAACGGCGGAGAACAGCCTTGACTCTGGCGACAAGTTCTTTTGAATCGAAAGGCTTGATCATATAGTCGTCAGCACCGAGCTCCAGACCTAAAACTTTGTCGAAGACCTCGCCCTTTGCGGACAGCATGATGATCGGTACCTGGGAGGTCGTTCGGATCTCCCGGCAGACCTGATAGCCATCCATGCCCGGCAGCATCAGGTCGAGAAGGATCAGGTTCGGCTTAAAGACCGGAACCTCCTTCAGGGCGGATTCTCCGTCCCCGACGATCTTTGTATCATAACATTCTTTCATCAGGTAGAGGGAAATTAACTCTGCAATATTCTCGTCATCATCAACGATGAGAATTCTCTGTTTATCGACCATGGAGGTCTCCTCCTTCTAAAGTTTATCGTAAAGATTGAGATTTTTGCCTGTAAAGCAGGGCAGGTTTCCATTTCCTATATGATTTCAGGTAAAATCGAAACCTTTGCGGTTGACATAACTTCAAAGCAGCATCGCTCTGGCAAAATCCAAGGTAGTTTCGATTAAAAGTTACTTGAAGGTCACAATAGTAACTCCCGTATCACCTTCTCCGAACTCACCGAGCCGGAATTCTTTCACATATTTGAGCTTTTTCAGATGCTTATGGACCGCAGCTCTCAGAGCACCGGTTCCCCGTCCGTGTACAACGCGGACCTGCGGAAGATGGGCGAGGTAAGCGTCATCCAGATATTTGTCGAGGACAGGCATCGCCTCGTCCGTGGTCATTCCGATCAGATTGACTTCCGGGGAGACAGAGAAGGACTTCGCCATCTTGATCTTTCCGCTTCCCGTGTTGTTCCGCTTCATGGCAGCCGGATCGAGTCCCGGTCCGGATACGGATGCCTCGTCTAAAAGTTCCAGATCTTTGATATTCACAAGGGAGCGCAGGATCCCCATCTGCACATAGAGATCGCCTTTTGCGTTCGGCAGTGTGCTGACAGTTCCCTTTAAGTTCATCGTGAGAACTTTGACACCGTCGCCGATCTTTAATTTCTTCGGCGAGATCGTCTTTTTCGGTCCCTTATTGTTCTTGAGACTTAAGTTTTTATCGACTTTGTCCAACTTTTCGCGGAGCTTTGTCCGTTCGGCTTCCAGTTCTTTTCCGACACCGGAACTTGCGGCGAGCTTGTTGATATTCCGGATCGTCTGGTCAGCGGTCTCCTTTGCTTCGCGCAGGATCCGCTGTGCTTCCTCGTTGGCATTCTTTAAGAGCTTTTCTTTCCGCTCGTCAAGACGCTCTTCCTTCTGCTCGATATTCTTCTTTAAGCGGGAGATTTCTTCTTTATAGCTTGCAATCTCTTCACGCTCTTTCTCGATCGTCACGCGGCTCTGTTCGAGGTTCGCGAGAAGATCCTCAAATGCCTCATCATTGGATTCGAGGTGTGTTTTCGCGTCGTCGATAATATAATCCGGCAGACCGAGCTGCTTGGAGATCGCGAACGCGTTGCTCTTTCCCGGAATTCCGATGAGGAGCTTGTAGGTCGGACGAAGTGTCTCGACATTGAACTCGCAGCATGCATTTTCGACACCCGGAGTAGACAGGGCAAATACCTTTAACTCACTGTAGTGGGTGGTCGCCATGGTCCGGCACTTCATATTGTGAAGGAAGGACAGGATGGAGATCGCCAGTGCGGCACCTTCCGTCGGGTCTGTTCCGGCACACAGCTCATCGAAAAGACAGAGAGAGTGGCTGTCTGCCTGATTTAAGATCTTCACAATATTCGTCATATGGGCGGAGAAGGTACTTAAACTCTGCTCGATGCTCTGCTCGTCGCCGATATCCGCGAAGACTTCATCAAAGACGGAAAGTTCTGATCCGTCAAAAGCCGGGATCTGAAGTCCGGACTGTCCCATCAGGGTAAACAGGCCGACCGTCTTTAGGGAGACGGTCTTACCGCCGGTATTCGGTCCGGTCACGATCAGCAGGTCGAAATCTCTTCCCATCCAGATATTGATCGGAACGACCTTTTTCGGGTCGAGGAGCGGATGACGGCCGTCTTTGATATGGATGTAACCTTTCCGGTTGAATTTCGGCATGGAACAGTTGTAGATCCTGGCCAGGGCCGCCTTCGCGAAGATGAAATCCAGCTTTGTCAGGATCTCAAAATCTGTTGTGATCGGCTCGATATACGGAACAAGTTCGGTACTCAGGGCAGCCAGGATCATCTCGATCTCTTTCTGCTCTTTTAATTCCAGTTCACGCAGCTCATTGTTCAATTTGATGATCGCCATCGGCTCGATAAAGAGTGTGGAACCGGTGGAGGACTGGTCGTGGACCATTCCGGCAAACTGGCTCTTGTACTCCGCGCGGACCGGGAGACAGTAACGCCCGTCGCGCATCGTAATTACGGCGTCCTGCAGCATGGTCCGGCTGGAATTTAAGATCGCGTTCAGCTGAGTGTGGACTTTGTCCGCGGTGATCTTCATCTGGCGGCGGACATGGTGGAGTCCCGGACTTGCGTCATCGGCGATCTCATCTTCTCCGAGAATACAGCGGGTGATCTCACTGTTGACATTTGTCAGCGGTTCCAGTGTCCGGAACATCTCATCAAGAGAATCGTCAGGCAGCTCTGTATTTTCCGGGTGACGGCCGTAGTTTTTCGCACGCGCCGCGCATGTCAGAAGTCCGCTGACGGAGAGGAGTTCCATAATGCTTAAGGAACTGCCGATCTCCAGGCGTTTTAAAGAATCTCTCACATCCCGGACTCCGGCCAGTGAGAGACTTCCTTTCTGGCGGACTCGGGTTACAGCGTCCGCGGTTTCCGTCTGCGCCTGAACGATCTCGTTAAAATCTGAGGACGGGGTCAGTTCCCGGCACATCTTCTTTCCGGGTTCAGACGCCGCACAGTCAGTCAGGCGTTCAATGATTTTATAATATTCAAGTGTTTTTAATACTTTCTGATTCATAGGTCGATCCTTTTTCCTTTCAATGGCAGATATTTGATTTCATTCACTGCCAGTTACAGTGCGCGGGCAGGGACGCCCGTGTCCGGTAACAAGATTCCTTTTTATGGAATATGCAGAGATTTCAGGCGAAGATGCCTGTCTGCACAGAAAAAGTATAACACAAACAGTTCAAATATCATAGGGATTTTTTCCTGTGAAAAGTAACAGGGATGCTCTCACTCAGGACCCGTGGGCACCAAGTTTTTCTTGCATAATAAGTAGAAAAAAATTATAATGGAAAAAAGATAGGCTAAAAGCAAAGAATCCGCAAATGTGACAGGATCTTGATGGATATTTGCCCGCAGCAGAAAGAATTCCGGATTGCTGCGAGATATGAAAAGGAGATTTTTTCATGTCAGATACACCTAACGAAAAAAATTTTATGAGAGAAAAGATCGTAAAACCCCCGATCGATAAGCGCAGGGCCGCAGGCCGGATCCTGTGCTATGTTCTTTTTGCGGTTGTTTTCGGCGGCGTTGCGGCGGTAAGCTTTGTGGTATCCCTTCCGACAGCAAAAAAAATTCTGGGAAAAGACCAGCCGGCAACATCCGCGCCGATCACGATCGAGCGCGACCAGGATCCGTCCGGCGAACCGACACCGGTGGAGACGATGGCGGAGACCACAGGAGAGGGGATCCGCTCGGAAGACCTGAAGGACGAGGTGGAAAAGATCGTTGGGGATGCCATGGAAAAGTTCCCCTGGACGACGAAAAACCTGACCGAGTTCAACGATGCGTTCCGGAACATCTACCTGGAATCAGAAAAAAGCATCGTGACAGTCTCGGCGGTGAAAAACGATGTGGACTGGTTTGACAACCCTATCGAGACGACGGGACAGTACGCCGGGATCATTATCGCGGTAAACCCAAGCGAAGCGCTGATCTTAACAGAACAGAGCGCAGTGGCGGGAGCTGATTCCCTGCGTGTGACCTTCGGGGATGGATCAATAGCGGCAGTGGAATTAAAATCCCAGGATTCAACAGCCGGGATGGCGGTTGTCAGTGCGAAGATCGCTGATATTGAAGAACAGACGGTAAACTGGATGAAGGCGGTGGAGCTTGGAAATTCCTATTCCGTCCGCACCGGGGACATGGTCCTCGCAGTGGGAAGTCCGTCCGGACATGTCCATTCCGTCAAACAGGGACTGATCTCCTATGTGGCGAAAGGTGTCCAGGCAGTGGACGGTCAGACCCGTATCCTGTATACAGAATTTGAGAGTCATGCGGATGAGGGAACATTCCTTATAAATCTTTCCGGTCAGCTTGTGGGTTGGGCGACGTCCATTTATCAGGCCGGGGACAACACACAGGCGGAAGATAGGACGATGGCAATGCCGATTTCGGAGTACAAGGGCGTGCTCCAGAAACTCACAAACGGACAGTCCGCTCCGTATTTTGGAATCCGCGGCCAGGATGTGACCTCCGCGATGATGGAGAGCGGGATCCCGAGCGGTGTGTATATTACAGATTCCATTGCAGATGGGCCGGCTTATAATGTGGGAATCCAGAACGGGGATATCCTGACAAAGTTTGATGATCTGGAGATCCAGACGATCCGGGACTTCCAGAACCGGCTGGAGGAGACAAAGACCGGGGATACCGTGAAAGTTACAGTAAAACGGAAGTCTATTGATGAATATAAAGAAATAGAGTATCAGGTAACGATCGGAGCCAGGTAAACATACCTGGCTCAGCGATTGTGTGAGAAGTATGACCGATCAGAAAAGGAGAAATTATGAGATTTATTGAAACATTCCGGGAAGGAAATCACATTTCGGATGTATATCTGTGCAAAACAAAACAGATCGCACTTACAAAAAATGGAAAAGAGTACGGATCTCTTGTACTTCAGGATAAGACGGGAACCGTTGACGCGAAGATCTGGGAGCTGAGTTCTCCGGGGATCAATGAGTTTTCCGCTTTGGATTATGTATATGTCGATGCGGATGTGACCCTATTCCAGGGACAGAACCAGTTAAACGTAAAGAGGATCCGCAAGGCAGACGAAGGTGAGTACCATCCGGCAGATTATCTTCCGGTGACGACGAAGGATATCCCTGCGATGCAGCATGAACTGATTCAGTACATTACGACGATCAAAAATGAATATCTGAGAAAACTTGCATCCGGTTATTTTAATGATCCGGAATTTATGAAGGCATTTTCCTTCCACTCAGCGGCAAAGAGTGTTCACCACGGTTTTGTCGGCGGACTTTTAGAGCATACGTTAAGTGTCGTGAAGATGTGCGACTATTTCAGCAAACAGTATCCGCTGATCAACCGCGATCTTCTTCTAACAGCAGCGATGTTCCATGATATCGGAAAGACAAAGGAACTTTCTGCATTCCCGGCCAATGATTATACGGATGACGGACAGCTTCTCGGACATATCATCATTGGTTCCCAGATGGTAAAGGAACGGATCGATGCGATGCCGGGATTCCCGAAAAAACTGGAGAGTGAGCTGATCCACTGCATTCTTGCCCACCATGGCGAGCTGGAATACGGTTCCCCAAAGAAACCGGCGCTGATCGAGGCGATGGCGCTGAACCTTGCGGACAATGCGGACGCGAGAATGGAGACGATGACAGAGGTGTTAAGAGGAGCCGGTGACAACATGGGATGGCTCGGTTATAACCGCTTCATGGAGACAAATGTTCGCCGTACGAGCGAAGAATAGAAGATAGAGAATAGAGAGAACCTGCCGTTATGCACTGAAAAAGATGCAGACGGCAGGTTTTGTAAGTTGTAGAAAAATTGGTCCGTCCAATTCGATAAATCGTGCAAAATTTCACTGTGAATTTGCTGGAGACGGACACATAAGAAAGTATGTCCGTTATACAAAGACTTATGTGCGCTGGAAAGCGATAAGAACGTGCAAAGATAAAAAAGAAGCGGTTGACAAAATCAATTTTCTGACTAAAATGATTGTTGTTCATATTCAAATGCGATGAACGGGACAGGACTTTCTAACAGAACCTCATTCAGAGAGCTGCCGGATGGTGCGAGGCAGATAGGAAATTAGAAGGTTATCACCTGGAAGCAGCCGGGATGAACAGCTCAGTATAGTAATTCCGGACGGAAACCTCACCGTTAAAAGGGGACCGATTCATCTGAGAGTACAGCAGATACTTGAGGAGGATGGGACTGAGAGGCCGGTTTTCCGGCAACAGAAGTGGTAACGCGGAGAATGTTAGATCCTTCGTCTTCTAAGGGAGTGATCCCTGTGGAGACGAGGGATTTTTTGTTTTGTACGTAGATTCCACAGCGATTTTTGCCGTATTTTCAGGATCGTTTGAATATGGATGGACTACAGGGACCGGAACTTGCGACATTCCGGTATGACAAAATGAATTTACAAAGGAGTGAAATGACATGAACACATTAGTAATCGTTCTCATCGCAGCTGTGTGTCTGTTATGCGGATATATGGTATACGGACGCTGGCTGGCAAAGACCTGGGGCATCGACCCGAAGGCAAAAACACCTGCCTATACACATGAAGATGGACAGGACTATGTACCGACAAACGGCTGGATCGTTTTCTCACACCAGTTTTCTTCTATCGCAGGTGCCGGTCCTGTAACGGGTGCCATCCAGGCGGCTGCATTCGGCTGGGTTCCGGTTCTTCTCTGGATCCTTGTCGGCGGTATCTTCTTCGGAGCTGTCACAGACTTCGGAGCTCTTTACGCAAGTGTAAAGAACGAAGGTAAGTCCATGGGACTTCTGATCGAAAAGTACATCGGTAAGACCGGTAAGCGGTTATTCCTGATCTTCTGTTGGTTATTTACCTTGATTGTTATCGCAGCCTTTGCTGACATGGTTGCAGGCACATTCAATGCTTATACGGTTAAGGATGGCGTTACAGAGCTGGCAGCGGCGGCTCAGACAAACGGCGCCGCAGGCTCCATTTCCATCGCATTTATCGTATTTGCTATGGTTTTCGGTGTTCTTCAGAAGAAGCTCAACCTTGAAGGTAAGGGCGAGTTCTTCGTAGGACTTGCATGCACGGTTGCATCTCTTGCAATCGGTATGGCATTTCCGTTGATCGGCGGTAAGGACGCATGGACAGGATTCACATTTGCGTATATCTTCTTTGCATCTGTTCTTCCGATGTGGCTCTTAAAGCAGCCGCGTGACTACATGACAACATTCATGTTTGCAGGAATGATCCTCGGCGCTGTTGTCGGTATTGTTGTTGCGCATCCGAACATGAACCTTCCGATGTACACAGGTTTTACAAATGAGAAGCTTGGAAACATGTTCCCGATCCTTTTCGTAACCGTAGCATGCGGAGCCGTTTCCGGTTTCCACAGCCTTGTTTCCTCCGGTACTTCCTCCAAGACCGTTGAGAACGAGAAAGATATGTTAAAAGTTGGCTACGGCGCTATGGTTCTTGAGAGCCTCTTAGCCGTACTTGCACTCTGCGTAGCAGGCGCAGCTGCAGCCGCTGACGGTACTGCAGCTGCAGGAACTCCGTTCCAGATCTTCTCTGCAGGTGTTGCAGGACTTCTTGAGATGTTCGGTCTTCCGATCTACATCGCACAGTGCTTCATGACTATGTGTGTATCTGCACTTGCTCTTACAAGCCTTGATGCAGTAGCACGTATCGGTCGTATGTCCTTCCAGGAACTCTTCTCCGTAGACGATATGGAGCACGCAGAGGGCTGGAGAAAATTCCTCTGCAACAAGTATGTATCCACAGTTATCACACTTGCATTTGGCTATGTCCTCACAAGAGTCGGCTACTCCAACATCTGGCCGTTATTCGGAAGCGCAAACCAGCTGTTAAGCGCACTTGTTCTGATCACTCTCTGCGTATTCTTAAAAGTAACAGGCAGACAGAACAAGACCCTGATCGTACCGTGCGTGATCATGCTCTGCGTAACCTTCACAGCACTGGTTCAGAGAACCATCGCTCTTGTAGGCGCATTCAGCGCAGGTACTGCAGTATTTATGGTTGAGGGACTTCAGCTCATCGTTGCAATCCTGCTTATGGTTCTCGGCGTGATCATCGTTGTCACATCCGGTAAGGAACTGTTAAACAAGAAGGCAGGTTCTGAGGCGAGAGCATAAATTGCGGTTTACATAATGTGTAACTTGTATATTTGATGAATAGAGACCGGCTTTCCGGTTCCACAGATTCTCTGCGGGGCATGGAAAGTCGGTTTTTTCGTTCTGTTTATGTGTTGAGGGGTTGCAAATGCGAGAGGAATTCCTGTATACTTAAGAAAACTTAGAAAATCACAATATTTATTATAGAAGGAACAAAACATGGAAATCAAGAAGAACGATAAATTTACAGTGACCATCGAGGATATGGGGGAGGACGGTGCAGGTATCGGCCGCGTGGACGGATATATCTGGTTCGTGAAGGATGCCCTGATCGGGGATACGATCGAGGCGTCAGCCATGAAAATGAAAAAAAATTACGGCTTTGCCCGCCTCGTGCGCGTCATCACCCCGGCAAAAGGCCGCGTGGAGGCGAAATGTCCGGTGGCGAGAGCTTGCGGCGGATGCCAGCTTCAGGAACTGGACTATAAAGAACAGTTAAAATTCAAGGAAAAGAAAGTATACAATCATTTAAAACGTATCGGCGGCATGGAAAACCTGTTCCTGCCGGAAGAGGCGGACCAGGCAGCAGGAGTGCCGGACGCAGTCATCATGGAACCGATCATCGGAATGGAAGACCCGTGGAGATACCGCAACAAAGCGCAGTATCCGATCGGACGCGGAAAGGACGGAAAACCGACGGCCGGATTCTTTGCCGGACGGACCCACTCCCTGATCTCGGTACCGGAGCTGGACTGTTTGCTTGGCTGTGGGGAAAATAAGGATTATCTGGCGGCAGTGCTGAAATTTATGGAAGATTTCGGCGTTGAGCCATACGACGAGGCGAATCATAAAGGACTCGTCCGCCATGTCCTCTTGAGAAAAGGTTTCGCCAGCGGTGAACATATGGTATGTCTCGTGATCAACGGAAAGAAGCTGCCCCATGAGAAAGAGTTCATCGAGCGGATGCGTGAAGTCGGCGCGGACAGTATCTCCCTGTCCTTCAATATGGAAAAGACAAACGTGATCCTGGGAACTGAGATCAAAAATCTCTACGGGCCGGGTTATATCACGGATAAGATCGGAAGCATCGAATATCGGATCTCTCCGCTATCGTTCTATCAGGTAAACCCGGTCCAGACAGAACGTCTCTACGGAACAGCACTGGAATTCGCTGATTTAAACGGCGGCGAGACCGTATGGGATCTTTACTGTGGAATCGGAACGATATCATCCTTCCTTGCACAGAAGGCGGGGAAGGTCTGCGGCGTCGAGATCATCCCGGCTGCCATCGAGGACGCGAGAGAGAATGCGAAGCGCAACGGCCTTGACAATGTAGAATTCTTCGTCGGAAAAGCCGAGGAGGTTCTTCCGGAACAGTATGAAAAAAATCATATCAAAGCCGATGTGATCGTTGTCGATCCGCCAAGAAAGGGATGTGATGAGCTCTGCCTTGAGACGATCGTAAAGATGGCACCGGAGAAGGTCGTTTATGTGAGCTGTGATTCCTCGACGTTGGCAAGAGATGTGAAATATCTCGGGGAGAACGGTTACGCTGTAAAACGCGTCAGAACCGTCGATATGTTCGGAATGTCCGGGCATGTGGAGACGGTAGCGTTATTAACTAAAAAAGATATCACGTCTTGCTGACGAGAATTAACTAAAAGTTCAGCGATTGCAAAATTTGCAACAACGGTAGAGAAAATTGAAAAATCGAAGGGATATAAAATGGAACAGGAATACATCATTCTCCAGATCCAGGAAGATGATTACGGCTGTGAGGAACGCTCTGCAGGGGCAAAGAAAACCGTTCTCGTCCGGCTGAAAGACGCTAAGGGAAACGAGCGGCTGACCCGCCAGGAAGATGACTGGCTTTATGAGCAGGGGATTGATGAAGGTGATTTGGTAGTATTAACGGAGAATCACCTGTATAAGAAAATGGAAGAGAGGTAAATAAAGATGGAATTACAGACAAAACGACTGATTTTAAGACCATGGCAGGAGAGCGATGCAGAGAGCTGCTATGAATACGCGAAAGACCCGCAGGTCGGTCCATCTGCCGGCTGGCCGGTACACACGAGTGTGGAGAACAGCAGAGAGACGATTAAAAACGTATTGTCGGCCGATGGAACGTATGCGGTCGTATTAAAAGCTTCCGGAAAACCGGTCGGCTGCGCGGGATTAACTGTGGGAGCTGCCAGCAATTTAAAGCTTCCGGAAGATGAAGGTGAGATTGGCTGCTGGCTCGGCGTTCCGTACTGGGGACAGGGAATCATCCCGGAGGTAGTACAGGAGCTGATCCGTTATGGATTTGAGGATCTGGGATTAAAACGGATCTGGTATGCGTTTTTTGATGGGAATGAAAAATCAAAGCGCGTGGCGGAGAAATGCGGATTCAGCTATCATCACACGAATGAAAACCTGGAGTGGAAATTACTGAACAGGACAGTTACAGAGCATGTGTATGTTCTTGACAGGCATAGAAAGTTATCTGGTGCGCAGTAATTCTGAGAGAAATTTGTCAGCTTGCGCTGACAGAAATTAAACGCCAAGTCTTACGTGTGCTCGACTTAAAAGAAAGAAGGAACCCCGAGAATGAAAAAACTTATGATCGCGTCCGACATCCACGGCTCCGCATACTATTGCCGGAAAATGCTGGAGGCATTTGACCGGGAACAGGCAGACCGCCTGTTGCTTTTGGGCGATATTTTGTACCATGGACCGAGAAATGATCTCCCGAAAGAGTATGCGCCGAAGGAAGTCATCAAAATGTTAAATGAGCGGAAAACGAAAATCTTCTGTGTCCGCGGAAACTGCGATACGGAGGTTGACCAGATGGTGCTGGAGTTTCCGATCCTTGCGGATTACGCGGTATTTCCGGCGGCAGACCGCCTGATCTACGCTACTCATGGCCATCACTTTCATATGAACCAGCTCCCGCCTCTCCAGCCGGGAGACATTCTCCTCCACGGCCACACGCACATTCCGGCGTGGGAACCGTTCGGGGATGGAAATCTGTACCTGAATCCGGGTTCCGTGTCGATCCCGAAAGCGGAAAGTGAACATAGCTATATGCTCCTTCAGGATGGGAAAGTGATCTGGAAAACACTGGAAGGAACTGCTTATCATAGTGAATGTTTATAAAAACGTCTCAATGGTCCTTGCATAATAAACCCGAAGATGCTAAAATATCTCCTATAACAATTGAAGAGGCATCCGGTGCTGCTGCCGCCCTGAAGGGGGCGGACAGCAGGTAAAAGGGAAACAGGTGAAAGACCTGTGCGATCTCGTCACTGTGAGCAGGGAATACAAAGCCATGCGCGAACGCGCGGTCACTGAAAAAACGGAGCAGCCTGACAGGACTGTTTTGAAATATTTGGGAAGGCGGCTTTGTGTGATGATCTGTGAGTCAGGAAACCTGCCGGAATGCTGGTACAGGAAGAAAAATTCCAGATCACGAGGCATTGATCGTACCGTTTATATGTCGGCTGATTCCAGTGGACATCTTTTTCTGATGCTTAAGCATTCGGTATTCGAAAAAATTCTCAGATGGAACATCTCCATACTAACTCCGAAATTGTAAAAACAATGAAACTGTTCAGAACTTTCATGATTACGGGCAAAAAATGTATTTCAGATGGCTGAACCAATAGGACTTTTGCTTTAAAACCAATGGGGTTATTACAGTCGGCGCAGCAAGTGCGCAGGCCTGGTGAACAGTTGCAAAAAAACATTATAATCTTTACACAACATGGAGGACAACATGAAGAAGAAACATGTAAGTCTGCTCTTAGCGGCAGCAATGGCGGCATCTGTAATTTCCGGATGCGGAAGCAGCGCGAATAACAGCACGGCTGAGACGACAAAAGCAGAAGGAGCTGCAGCGGAGACAACGGCTGCAGGAGAGACACAAGCCACAGCAGAGGCAGTGGAAGACACAGAGAAAAACGAGACAGATGAGGTTGTCATCGCGACTCCGCGTGATGCTGTGCAGGGAAGCGGCGATGCGTATTACTGCTGGGAAGGCGCTTATGTATGGGAAGCTCTCACAGCAAACAACGGTGGTGTGATCGATCCGTGGCTTGCAAAATCCTGGGAGCACAACGATGACTGTACCGAGTGGACTTTCAGCCTGCGCGATGACGCATATTTTACAGACGGTGTTCAGTTTAATGCCGATGTGTGCCTGAAAAACATTGAGCGTTGGGGCCATGGGATCAATTCTACATACACAACACTCAGCATCGAAAAATCTCTCCCGAATCTCGACAAGATGGAGAAAGTCGACGACTTCACTGTAAAGTTCACATTTACACAGCCGATCACAACACTTGAGTATGTCCTTTCCGACTATGGCAGCCCGATGTACAGCCCGAACTGCTTCGACGAGGAGACAGGTGTGATCTCCGACTATGCGATCGGAACCGGTCCATATAAGATCGTTGACCATGTGGAGTCCGAGTATGTGACACTTGAGAGAAATGACAACTATTATGGCGAGAACGGCAAGGTAAAGACCTTCAAGATCCGCTGCATCCCGGATGCCGAGACTCGTGTATCCGCGTTAAAATCCGGCGAAGTCATGGGACTTGCAGACAACGGCGCGATCACCATGGATGCTGCAAAGAATCTCTGCGACACAGACTCCAACTTTGAGATGGACAGCACTCCGAGCCATATGACTGAGTACATCATGTTCAACGATAAAAACGAGTACCTTGCGGATAAGCGCATGAGAGAGGCGTTCAACCTTGCGACAGACCGCGACAGCATCTGCAGTGTGATCTACGGAGGACTTTTACAGCCGGCATACTCCTTCTTAAGCACCCAGTCCACCTTCCATCTGGACATCCAGGGAACTTATGATATGGAGAAGGCAAAATCTCTCGCAAAAGAAGTTCTCGGAGACAAGACGGCCGACATGACCATGATCATCCGTTCCAGCACCGCGTCCGATTACAACTGCAAGGCTGTTGCAGAATACTTAAAGCAGGTTTACGCGGAGCTTGGCGTCAACATCAATATTGAGATCGTGGACTCCTCCCTCTACAAAGAGAGACAGCAGGAAGGCACCTACGACATGACACTTACTGTATTCGGTATCAACAATGCGGATCCGACTTCCACATTTAAGCAGTACTTCGCAAGCGAAGGAAACAGCAACACGACATTAAACTACAACTACTACAACGAGAAGATCGATGAACTTGTCGCAAAAGCTCCGACGATCGCTGATGTGAGCGAGCGCAGCAAGATCTATGATGAGATCCAGCAGGAACTCTTCGATGACAGCGCGTGCGTTCCGATCTGCTACCAGATCAACGTAAACATCCACAACAAGGCGATCACACACTATGCAGGAAAGACCTTCGGTGTTGGACTTCCGACAATTTCCTGGGTGAAATAATCAATATGTCACTTTTAAAGTACATCCTGAAAAAAATGCTGATGCTTTTGCCGGTGCTCGTCGGGATCAGTATCATTGCATTTGCACTTGGGATCATGTCACCGGGGGATCCGGTGGACCAGGTGTTAAATCCAAACGGAAACGAATCCTACACGCAGGAAGAATATGATGCCATGGCTGCAAAGATGGGGCTGGACCAGCCTGCCGTCGTCCAGTATTTTAACTGGGTCGACGGCCTGGCTCACGGCGATCTGGGCAGGTCCTTTTTCACGAACAAAAGTGTCATGGACCAGCTCGCAAAGCGGATCCCGATCTCATTGAAGCTTGCGGGTTTCAGCATGATCCTGACCATCGTGTTCGGTGTGGGATTCGGAGTCCTGATGGCGGTGGGAAAAGACCGGCTGCCGGATCATGTGCTGGGAACATTTTCAACGGTTGCATTGTCCATTCCGGGGTTCTGGATCGCCATTGTCCTGATCTTTATCTTTGCGGAACAGTGGAAGATCCTGCCGAGCAGCGGGATCTCCGACGGATCCGGCTTTATTCTCCCGGCGGTCACGCTGGCACTCCCGAGTATCGGAGTCTGTGCGAGACTGACAAGGAGCGCGATCCTCGATGAGATCGGAAGACAGTACATGACTGTGGCGGATGCAAAAGGAATGAGCCGCCGCCGCGCAGTGGTCCGCCATGCGTTCGGAAACGCGCTGATCCCGATCATCACCTACCTGGGAACCCATATGGCGGGCATCATCGGCGGCGCCTCGATTGTGGAGACGATCTTTGCGATCCCCGGGATCGGAAGCTACGCGATCGCGGGTGTGCAGTCGAAGGATTATTATGTGGTGCAGGCGTATGTTCTGTTTTCAGGCTGTATCTATGTGCTGACAAACATTCTGATCGACCTGATCTATATCGCACTTGATCCGAAGATCCGGGCGGGAGAGGCGGTGGAATCATGAATAAATTAAAGGAACTCCACCTGTCAGGAAAAGCAAAGACCGGTCTGGTAATCTTATTATTGATCCTTTTGACCAGCGTACTCGCGCCGGTCCTTGCTCCCTATGATCCGCTGGTCTCGAACCTGTCGGAAGCACTTCAGAAACCGTCTGCCGCGCATCTTTTAGGCACGGATAATATCGGAAGAGATACGCTGAGCCGTGTTCTCTACGGCGGAAGACAGTCGATCCTTCTCGCCCTGGTGGCGACCGTCCTCTCGATGCTGCTCGGTTTTGCACTGGGACTTTTCGCGGGATATTTCGGCGGCTGGATCGACGGGATCATCACGACGATCTCCAGCATTTTCCAGGGACTTCCCGGCTTGACGCTGATGATCGCGGTGGCCGGACTTCTTGGACAGGGCGTGAAGAGCATGCTGATCGCGATCGTGATCAATTCATGGGTCGGATTTTCCAGGATCGTCCGCGGTGAAGTCATGAAACTGAAACAGGAGAGCTTTATTAAAGGATTGAGAACCATCGGAGCCGGAGACCTCCGAATCCTGTTCCTGCATATTTCTCCGAATATTTTAGGAACTCTGAGCGTCCTTTTTGCCACCAGGATCGCCGGAAATGTGATCTCGGTGGCGTCCATGAGTTATCTTGGTCTGGGACTTCAGCCCCCGACACCGGACTGGGGCGTCATGATCAACGATGCGAGACAGTATTTCCGCCAGGAACCGCTGCTCGTCATCGCTCCGGGACTCTGTATTTTGCTTCTTTCTCTCGGCATCAACCTTCTGGCAGATGAACTGCGTGACCGGCTGGATGTGCGGAAAGATGTGATGAAGACGATGTGATGTCGGAAAGCATGCAAAAAAAGGCAAAATTTCCTCAGCATAGCTGAGCCGGAACAGATTTTTGCCTGTAACTGTGAAAAAACGGAACAGCCAGGAGAGAAGATCAGATGGAAGATAAAAAAGAATGGAAAACAGAAGAAAAAAGTGACATTGAGATCCGCGACCTCTCCGTCACCTTCCAGGACGGCGGCGAGATGATCCATGCCATGGAAGATGTCAGCGCATACTTTCCGTCGGGCAGTGTCACAGGACTCATCGGGGAGAGCGGAAGCGGAAAATCGCTTTTAGGCATGTCCATCCTGGGACTTCTCTCCGGGCAGGCCCGGGTGGAAGGAAGCTGTATGTATAAAGGGATGGATTTGTACCGGCTGCCGGAAAAAGAGATGCAGAAGATCCGTGGAAAAGAGATCGCCCTGATCCCACAGAATCCCACGGAATCCTTAAACCCGATCCGCAGGATCGGAAAACAGCTCACGGAGTGCATGACAGTCCACGGAAATAAGGACAAAGAGCTTGCCGATTCCCGGAGGGATGAGTTTCTCCGCAGATTTGGCTTTTCAGATCCGGACCGGATCAACCGCGCTTACTCATTCCAGCTGAGCGGCGGCATGAACCAGCGCGTGATCTCTGCCATGGGACTCATGAACCGGCCGAAATGGGTCATCGCCGATGAGCCGACAAAAGGTCTGGATGCGATTCTCCGGCGCCAGGTCTACCGGGTCCTGAAAGAGATATCAGAGACGGACACCGAAGGCATGATCGTGATCACCCATGATATTGCCCTGGCAGGGGCATTGTGTGACCGGCTGATGGTGCTCTATAAAGGGAGCATCATGGAAGCCGGGGAGACAAAGACGATCCTTGAACATCCGGCACATCCATACACGAAAGGACTGATCGCATCGCTCCCGGGGAAGGGAATGAACCCGATCGGGCGCGCAGTGAGAAAAAAAGAGGGAAATTCCGGCTGCAGTTTTTACCCGAGATGTGCGCATGCAGTGGACGCATGCAAAAATGGACGGATCCCGGAGGCGGAACTTCCGGACGGAAGGAAAGTGAGGTGCGTCCGGTATGCTTAAAGTCAGCCATATCAGCAAGACATTTACTGGCGGGATCATTAAAAAGACCCGCGTGGAAGCGGTGAAGGACGTGTCTTTTACGGTACAGGACGGGAAAACATTCGGGATCGTAGGAAATTCCGGCTGCGGAAAATCGACGATCGCGAACATGCTCTTGTCACTGATAAAGCCGGACTCCGGAACCATCGAGATTGATGGAACGATCCAGATCATCTTCCAGCATCCGGAGACATCCCTGGATCCTGCAAAAAAGATCGGATACAGCCTGGAAGAGCCGATGATCATCCACAGGATGTATGACGAAGCGGGGAGAAAAGCGCGGGTCAGAGAACTTCTGGATCTGGTAGATCTCGGAGAGGAACTTCTGGACCGCTATCCGCACCAGATCAGCGGAGGTGAGGCGCAGAGGATCATGATCGCCCGGGCACTCTCACTGGATCCGAAGATCCTGATTCTGGATGAACCGACCAGCATGTTAGATGTCTCCGTGCAGGCCCAGGTCATGACACTCTTAAAGGAACTCCAGGAAAAGCTGGGATTGAGCTATCTGTTTATCTCCCATGACCTCGATGTGGTCCGCTGGTTCTGCGATGAGATCGCAGTGATGGAAGAAGGAAAGTTCGTGGAGACAGGGCGGACGGAGGATGTGATCGGACATCCGAAGATGGAGTTCACGAAAAAACTGGTGGAAAATTTTATACTGGAATAAAAGATACGGCGTGGAGAGAAAGTTACAGTAACGAGAGAAATTTCTACGCCGTTTTTTAGGCTGCTTTTTTATTGACATTTCATACTTTCAAGTGATACGATTCCAGCATGATAAAGCAATAAACGGACTTTCTGTTTATTGCGGTACACTTACAACCCAGGAATAAATGGCTTGATCAGGAGGAAATGGATATGCTGAAATTTGATGCGCAGAAATATGATTATCCATCACGAAGAAGTGTTGTGTACGGGAAAAAAGGTATGGTCTGCACGAGCCAGCCTTTGGCGGCCCAGGCGGGACTCGACATCATAAAACGGGGCGGAAACGCAGTTGACGCGGCGATCGCGACAGCGGCGTGTATGACAGTTCTGGAGCCGACGTCCAACGGGATCGGAAGCGACGCCTTCGCCCTGGTCTGGACAAAGGGAGAACTTCACGGGCTGAATGCCAGCGGAAGATCACCTATGGCGATCACTGCAGAAGAAGTGAAAAAACAGGGATACACCGAAATGCCGAAACGAGGCTGGATCCCGGTGATGGTCCCGGGCGCCCCGTCCGCATGGGCGGAACTCTCGGAAAAGTTTGGAAGACTTCCGCTGGAAAAGGTGCTGGAACCGGCGATCACATATGCACGCGAGGGATATCCGGTGAGTCCGGTGACATCAAAAATATGGAACACTGCATACAGAGAGTTTTCAGAAACGCTGACGGAAGAATGTTTCCGGTCATGGTTTGAAACGTTCGCCCCGGACGGACATGCCCCGCAGCCGGGAGAAATCTGGAGGTCGGAAGCTCATGCAAAGACGCTGGAAATGATCGCGCAGACTCATGCAAAAGCATTTTATCGTGGAGAACTTGCGGATCAGATCGACGAATTTTCAAGAAAGACCGGCGGATATCTCCGGAGATCAGATCTTGAAAATTACTGGTGTGAGTGGGTGAAACCGATCCACATAAATTACAGGGGATATGATGTCTGCGAGATCCCGCCGAACGGAGACGGGATCATTGCGTTGATGGCATTGAATATTTTAAAGGGGTATTCCTTTGCGGAGCGGGACAATGCAGATACCGTGCATAAACAGCTGGAGGCGATGAAACTGGCATTTGCGGACGGAAACCGGTATGTTGCGGACCTGGATTATATGAAAGCACCGGTGGAGACGCTGCTTTCTGATGAATATGCGGACGGAAGACGGGCACTCATCGGAGAACAGGCGCTCACACCGGAGCCAGGCAATCCGTTCCGCGGAGGAACGATCTATCTCTGCACAGCGGACGGGGAAGGCAATATGGTCTCCTACATCCAGAGCAATTACATGGGATTTGGATCCGGGATCGTAATACCTGGAACAGGGATCGCGCTGCAGAACCGCGGGGCGAACTTCACACTGGATGAGACAATGGAAAACTGTCTGGGACCGGGAAAGAAATCTCTGCACACGATCATTCCGGGATTTCTGATGAAGGAAGGAAAAGCAGTTGGACCGTTCGGCGTTATGGGCGGTTTCATGCAGCCGCAGGGCCATGTCCAGGTCATCATGAATACAGTGGACTTCCTGATGAATCCGCAGGATGCGCTCAACGCGCCGAGATGGCAGTGGATCGGTGGAAAGAAGATCCAGGTGGAAAAGACATTCCCGGCCGGGATCGTGGAAGAGCTGAAAAAACGGGGACATGAGATGGAAGTCCTTGAGAGTTCCCTGTCCTTCGGGCGAGGACAGATTATCTGGAGAGATGAAAACGATGTGCTCTGCGGAGCAACCGAACCGCGGGCAGACGGAACGGTGGCAGCGTGGTAGATGATTAAAACCTGTTACAGTGCGCGGGCATAGAGTGCCCATGTACTGTAACCAAAACCTGGCGGCAATGTGCGGAGAGAAATAAAAAGCAGTTTCCTTTTCAGAGTGAGTGTGGTAAACTCGAGATTAAGTAGATCAGGAACTGCCCGGAAAAGAATACGAAAACTGTGGGAAAGGATCTGACCGCCGGAAATGGGAAAATACAGATCATCCGGAGACAGGAGACCGCAGGGCAGTCTGGTAATGATAATGAATTTGCAGGAGGAAAGCGCAATGAATTTCAATGAAGCAGCGTTAAAGCTCCATGAGGAACATCATGGAAAGATCGAAGTTACGAGCAAGGTTCCGGTAAAGACAAGAGATGACTTAAGCACCGCCTATACACCGGGTGTTGCGGAGCCATGCAGAAAGATCCATGATAATAAGAAAGATGTTTACAAGTACACTGCAAAGGGCAATCTGGTAGCAGTTGTTTCTGATGGAACCGCAGTTTTAGGTCTTGGAAATATCGGACCGGAAGCTGCTATGCCGGTCATGGAAGGAAAGGCAGTCCTCTTTAAAGAGTTCGGCGGCGTTGATGCGTTCCCGATCTGTCTCGATACGACAGACACCGAGGAGATCATCAAGGCAGTGAAATACATTGCTCCGTGCTTCGGCGGCATTAACCTGGAAGATATCGCTTCCCCGAAATGCTTCGAGGTTGAGGCACGTCTGGAGAAAGAGCTTGATATTCCGGTATTCCACGATGACCAGCACGGCACAGCAGTTGTCGTTACAGCGGCTCTCTTAAACGCATTAAAAGTTGTCGGAAAGAAGATTGATGAGATCCATGTTGTATTAAACGGACCGGGATCTGCCGGAACTGCGATCATCAAGATGCTGCTTGCGACAGGCGTGAAAAATATCATCGCCTGCGACGAAAATGGAATCCTCTATAAAGACCGCGGAGTCGGCATCAAGGATCACAAGAAGATGCTCTGCGATATCACAAACCTTGAGGATAAGCGCGGAACTCTTGCAGACGCTCTCGTCGGAGCGGACGTATTTATCGGCGTGTCCGTAGCAGGTGCACTGAAGCCGGAGATGATCAAGACGATGGCGAAAGACCCGATCGTCTTTGCAATGGCGAACCCGAATCCGGAGATCATGTATGATGAGGCGATGGCAGCAGGTGTAAAGGTAATGGGAACAGGCCGTTCCGACTTCCCGAACCAGATCAACAACGTCCTTGCATTCCCGGGAATCTTCCGCGGCGCATTAGACTGCGGCGCAAGAGATATCAACTACGATATGAAGGTTGCTGCAGCCCAGGCGATCGCTGAGCTTGTAACACCGGACAAACTCTCCGCAGAGTATATCATTCCGGGTGCGCTCGAAGAAGGCGTTGCAGAGCATGTTGCAAAACGTGTTGCTGAGGCGGCTGTAAAATCCGGAGCTATCCGCAAATAATAGATCTCTCTGAAAGATCGGCATATTTCCGGATAAGATCATTGATGGCAAATGACAATTAAAAAATAGTTATGAGAAACACTCCTTCCGCATATACATAAGTGCAGAAGGAGTGTTTTTGATTATGGCAGATTATCGCAGACTGATTTCTTATATTTACGAGTACGAAGGAAAAAAGAAAGGGAAAAATGTGGGATTTGCGAAGCTGGAGGCGCGGAACGGGCAGTGCAGGATCAATGTCAATGTGAAGCGGATCTATATGGGCGGCAATGCCATTGGCGCGTATCTTTTAGGGACAGGCGGTCGTGAGACATTTCTTGGAAACGTTTTTGTGCGCGGCGGAAACGGGGAGTTCCGGGTCAATGTGGACGCGAAGAACGTGGAGGGAAGCGGTACCGGACTTGATACATATTTCGGCCTGTCGGTCCATGACGTAAAGAATTCCTGGCGGTGCTATAAGACGATCTGGGAGGACGCGCTGGCGGCGGAGGAGGGAAATACCGGGGAGAATCCGGTCCTCTCGGTTCCGAAATTTACTGCCCAGATGCTGCCGGAGGCGGAAAAAGGAATGGATACACAGGCGGTTTCCAAGGTGGTAAAAGAGATCGAGGAGGAGATCGCCAGGGAAGAAGAGCGGAGAGAGCAGGAGGAAAAGAGCGTACATGATCCGGGACCGGGGAAAAAAGAGGAAAGCGGAGCCCCGGAGAAGCGGAATATGCATACGGTGGAATCAGACGAGAGAGAAAAGACGGCGCATGCAGCAGAGCTGAGCGGTGCAGAGGGAGACCTAAAGACGGAGAAAGCGCCGGCATATGATGGGAAAGCGGAAGAGGAAGACATTGCGGATCATGAAGTACAGCAGCAGGAAGAACAAAGTGAAGACCGTGGCAGGTTCTACTTGTCGGGGGAAGACGATGAAAAATCGGATGACACATGCGGAAACGTGGAAGACAGACCGATAGAGCGGAAAATGGAAGAGACTTCCGGGGATGAAGAGGAGAATGATCAGACGGCGAACCTGGATCCGGAGAAAACTTCTGAGTCGGAAACAGAAAAACAACAGGTGGAAACAGCGCAGCAGGAGCAGGGAATACCGCAGGGAACAGACCTGCCGTTTTACATGAAAACTGCTCAAAGAGTACAGCGGCCGAATAGCCAGAAGTTCAGACAAAATCCAGTACAGACTTCCGGTATGACGGCGCAGTCCCCCAAAAGTGCAGCTTCACAGGCAGCACATTCAACTGCCCCCACAGCTCCCATGGTCTCCCCGGAGCTTGAAAATCCGGAGGTTCTGCGTTATCTGCAGGAGACGGAAGATCCTGCGGCCGATCCGGAAAAACTGTGGGAGGAATTTAAAAGGACATACCCGAAGATCCAGCCGTTCGAGTATGAGGACGGCTGCGATATCCTGACGATTCGTCCGCAGGATATCGGAAAACTCCCGCGAGAGTGCTGGGTTTATGGAAACAACAGCTTTCTGCTCCACGGCTACTATAATTTCCGCTATCTGATCCTCGTAAAGCTCGGCGGGAACAAAAAGAAATCCCGCTACCTGTTGGGAGTCCCCGGGCACTACTACAGCAGTGAAAAATACATGGCCACCATGTTCGGTTTCCCGAATTTCGTCCTCTCCAGGCGCCAGCCGGTCGGGGACGGGCGGTTTGGGTACTGGTATACGGATCTGAAGATACGGTGAGTTTTAACAGACAGGCTGCTTTGTATTGTCTTTCATATTTATTTATCTTGCCAGAAATAAAAAATAAGGTACAATAAAAAAGGAATGAAAGGCGAGGATCTGGAACCATTTCCTGATCCATGACCATAGACAACATTACCTGAAATTCGGAGAAACATATGAAAAAGATGACAATAGAAGAACACTATATGAAAGAAGCAATCCGCCAGGCAAAAAAGGCGGCGGCTTTAAAAGAAGTGCCGATCGGCTGCGTGATCGTGCATGACGGGAAGATCATCGCGCGGGGATATAACCGGCGGACCGTGGATAAGAACGTGCTGGCCCACGCGGAGATCATCGCGATGCGGAAGGCCTGCCGGATCATCGGGGACTGGCGGCTTGAGGACTGTACGATGTATGTGACGCTGGAACCATGTCCGATGTGTGCCGGTGCGATCGTCCAGGCGCGGATCCCAAAAGTCGTGATCGGCTGCATGAACCCGAAGGCAGGCTGCGCCGGATCCGTGCTCGACATGCTGCATGAAGACGGATTTAACCACCAGGTGGAGACGGAAGTCGGACTTTGCGGGGATGAATGCTCTCAGATGCTGAAGGATTTCTTTAAAGCACTGCGGGAAGAAGGAAAACGTAAGAAGCTGGAGCAGGCGGAGAAAGAAACCTCAGAAAATGCATAAAAGACAAACGGAGAATCGGTTTTTGCCGTGAAACCGAAAAATGCCAGTGGATGGTTCTGAAGGCAGAAAAGTTGCAATAGAATTACTTATAATAAAAGACCGCTGCCAGATCTGATATGATAGATACCCGGAATTCCGGACACATATCAGATAAGATCTGGCGACGGTCTTTTCTGTCTCCATATGATCACAGAAAACTGGCAATGGAAGCGTTTACATGCATGTTACGCGCTGAATTTCTTCGGCCGGTACCGGATATCCGAAACCTTATATATCGTGATAAACGCCTCCGGATCACTGGAACTGATATAGTTCATGAGCGCCTGGTATTCGCGCTTATCGACGATCGTGATGATCTCGTTGTGCTTCTCAAAATTGTAAGCACCGATGGCTTCATAGATCGTGGCCCCGCTATGCAGGTTGTCGATGATGAACTTGCGGAGTTCTTCTTCCTTTTTAGTGATAATGCAGACACGTCTCTTGACGTTCTGATCGAAAATAAAGTAGTCGAGGACGATCCCGTTCACATATGTACCGAGGACACTGAGCACGACCGTCTTTTTGTCGTAAACCAGTGCGGAGGAGAGCGCCACGCACATACCGGAGAGGGACATGGCCTTTCCAAGATCCATGTGCAGATATTTGTTCATGATCTTCGCAACGATATCAAGTCCGCCGGATGATGCGTTCATGTTAAAGAGCATCGCAAGTCCGACACTGACGACGAGGACGTAACAGATAACATCCAGCTCCTGGCTCCCGGTGAGAGAGGTGAAATCTGGGAAGATCTTCTCAAAAATTCCCAGAAATACCGGCAGCATGACGCTTGTATACACGGTCTTGGCTCCAAACTCTTTTCCGCAGAGAATAAATCCGATGATCAGTAAAATGACATTGAAGGCCATCGTGATCACGGAGAGCGGAAGCGGAATAAAGTGGGTCAATACGATCCCGAGACCGGAGATACTGCTGATCGAGGTGTGGCTCGGCACCAGAAAAAAGTAGACTGCGATGGCCGTGATCGCATCAGCCAGGGTCATGACAAGCACTTCTTTGATAAACCCCTTGTTGTTCATGATAATAAATCCTTTCCTGCAGAGACATTTGCGTTACCGTGTACAGCATCAGGCAGGATTTCCTGTTTGGAAATTCGCTGCTGTCCGCGGGAAACAATCATTTTGCCTCACCAGTATATACCGGACGGACATGGAATGCAAGAGAATGTGGTGAAGTGTGAATAGAGTAAAAGGGCGCTGCGCACCGCACAAAATGCCTGGAAATGGACAGGGAAAGTTAAGAAAGTTTATATATAGAAGTAATAACTGTATGGTAAGATGAAATAAATCCGAAGGATGCACATGAGATTTGGCAGAGACGACTTCCCGGCAATCCCGGGCGGTGCAAACGGATAAATGGTCTTTCTGATCAATGAACCTCATGGGCAGAAAATTTCGGAATGGAAGATTCCATATGACACAGTTATGATCACAGATCCTGTTAATTCAGAAACGGAGAAAAAGTATGAAAAATAAAAAGAAGATCCTGGCGGCTGCAGGAATTCTGGTGCTTGCGGGAGTTGCCGCAGTGTGTTATATCCAGAATAGAGATAAAAAGGAGGCAGCATCTATCGGAATCATCGGCGGAGCAGACGGACCAACGAAGATCTTTCTGGCCGGGAAAATCGGTTCTCCTGACGAAGAAACAAAAGCGGCTGTTTTGGACCTTGAAACCGCGAAAAAGCAGTCCTATGGGGATGTCGTGGAACTTGACTATGTGAGCAAAGACAAAATCTCTTTGCATGGTTCCTTCGGATACATTTCATTTAATATCAATAGTTCCGATGACCCTGCGACGCTGGAGCCGGCTGCAGCCTACACGCTGGAGGAAGCGGGACCGATCGTAACCCAGGGCGATGATTACACGGAGGTTGTCGGAGATGCGGATGGCTGCGTGGTGGCACCGAAAGCATACACGAAGGAAAAGAACCCGATGTACCTTTACTCTGACACTTATGGGGATGTGACGGAACTTCCGGAAAAAGTCTGCAAAGTGTTCAGGGAAGATAAGGAAAAAGGTGCTTTCAAGGATGCATATCTGGCGGATGACCGGTTAAATGAGATGGCTGCGGATCTTTATAAGGAATACGGCAGCAGGCTGCTGTACGGTCCGGTGGAAATCCCGGAGTACGACAGTGAAGTTTACGGATTTCTGGCAGCCGACGGCGATAACCTGGAAGATATCTGGTACGGGATCTGGCATGCACCGTTAGAGAACCAGACATTCCCGATCACAAAAATGCCGCTGTTCAAATAAGCAGATGAATACGATTTAGTGAAATCAGGGAAGAAATTTGCAGATAGTTCACTGTCACCGGGGGATTTCGCAACTTGACAAAATGCCCCCGTCCATGTATACTTAACTGGTCCGCACAGCCGGGGAGATAGCGGTGCCCTGTACCTGCAATCCGCTACAGCAGGGGTGATGTTCTGCCGCGGGTACTTCCTTGTGAAGCTGCCCCTGGTAAGCGGCGCTGACGTTTTGGTCTCGCGCAATGGGACTCTCTGAACCATGTCAGGGCAGGAATGCAGCAGCATTAAGGAGAACCTTCCATGTGCCGCGAGGGAGCCGGGACCGAGCTGGCTGCCAGGGTAACGTTTATGAGACGTATTCAAAGCAGAGCGTGCGGATAAAAAAGAAATCTTAAGAGGTGACAGTGAATGAGAAAGAAATTTCTGCTATTGCTGGCGCTTCTTTTTTTATTGGCCGGGGTGATCTTTGTCCTGCCCGCAGTGCGGGATCATGTTCCGGATCAAACAAAAGAGAGTGCCGCGGAAGAGACAGAACCGTCAACAACCGAGTCGGAACCGCCGACAGAGACGGAAACGGAATCGGAGACTGGGACAGAAACCGAGGAGCCGACCGAAGAGGAGACGGAAGGTCCCGGAGATCCGGTGGACCGGGAAAAGATCGAGACGCATCTGATCATCGCGTCTGACACCCACTACATGTCACCGTCGTTGACGGATTATGGCGTAGCATTTGACCAGCTTGTAAACAGCAGTGATGGAAAAGTGATCCGCTATCAGCCACAGTTATGGCAGGCGTTTGAATCGGAAGTTCTTGAGGCACATCCGGATGCCCTGATCCTGAGCGGCGACCTGAGTTTAAATGGAGAAAAGGCAAACCACCTGGAATTTGCGGAAAAACTCCGGAAGATCAAAGACGCAGGGATCCCGGTCTATGTGATCCCCGGAAATCACGATATCAACAAGCCGAATGCCGGAGAATACTTCGGGGATCAGAGAACGGATGTGGAAAGCGTGACGTCGGAAGAATTCCGGGAGATTTACGGAGATTTCGGATACAATGAGGCAAAGAGCGAAGCACCGGATTCCCTGAGTTATCTGGTGGAACTGAATGATACCACCTGGCTCATGATGCTTGATACGACGGTCTGCGAGCCGGAAAATGAGGTGTACGGTGAGATTAAAGAGGGAACGCTGGAATGGATGGAAGAATGCCTGAAAGAGGCGTATGCCGAAGGAATCACCGTGATCCCGGTTGGACACCACAATCTCCAGCGCCTGAGCCGTGTCTATGTGGAGGAATGCGTGATCGAGAACTGTGACGAGGTCCGGGAACTCTTTGAACGTTATCTGACGCCTGTGTACTTCAGCGGCCATCTCCACACGCAGAAGGTCATGAAACACCTGACAGAGCCGGGAATGGGCTCAGACACTTACGGAATCTGGGAGATCGTGAGCAATTCCCTGATCCTGCCGCCATGTCAGTACGGGACTGTAACGTTAAACACGGACGGCAGCATCGATTATCTCGCAAAGACCGTGGATGTTTCCACCTGGGCGGCCGCAAACGGGGAGACGGATCCGAATCTTCTTGAGTTCTCAGCCTATGCAGCGGATTATCTGCAGACGGTCATCAAGAATCAGATCTTTAAAACCCTGGAGGATGTGCCGAAAGAATTAAAAGAAGTTATGGCGGACTTTTATACGGATATCTACAAGGATTACTATGCCGGAGTGCCGATCAGTTATTCGGAGAAGAAAAACGAGTTCGGATACGGCCTCTGGGTCCGCTACATGGATCCGAGCGTTGAGTTCCGCCAGCTCGACGGAATGATGCGCGACACGATGTCGGCAAATAACCATGCCGAGATCCCGAATCCGGTCCGTTTGAAACGCCCGGAACAATAAAAAAGAGAGGACGCACCGTCTGCCGGTCTGCATGAGGACCTTATTTTTGTCCATAATATGTGTTACAGTACACGGACACTCTATGCCCGCGCACTGTAACACGATTTTGCCGATGCTTCGCATTCCGAATCGGCAAAATCTGCTGCCACAACTGTATTGTACGGAATTTTCAGTTCAGAAAATTTCTACCGTGTACAGTAACTAATATGCCTAGAAAAGAGAGAGGAGACAAGTTTTTCTTGCCCGTCTCTTTTCTTTGTATTATAATCTTATCTTGGATACATGCATTCACATTTCGACTGAAAGAAATCGGAGAAAGGACAAGACGATGAAGAGAGTTGGATTCCTTACGAGCGGCGGCGACTGCCAGGCATTAAACGCAACGATGCGCGGAGTCGCAAAAGGTCTGTATCAGATCTACAAAGATGAAGTGGAAATTATCGGATTTGAAGATGGATATAAAGGTCTGATGTATGCAAATTATCAGATGATGAAACAATCAGATTTTTCAGGCGTCCTCACAAAAGGCGGAACGATGCTCGGCACTTCCAGACAGCCGTTCAAGCTGATGCGTGTACCGGACGAGAACGGACTCGACAAGGTGGAGCTCATGAAGCACACCTACTATAAATTGAAGTTGGACGCTTTAGTCGTCCTCGGCGGAAACGGAAGCCAGAAAACGGCAAATCTCTTAAGCCAGGAAGGACTCAACGTGATCGGACTTCCGAAGACCATCGATAACGATCTCTGGGGAACGGATATGACGTTCGGATTCCAGAGCGCTGTGGATATCGCGACGAATGCGATCGACTGTATCCACACGACCGCGTCCTCCCACGGACGTGTCTTCATCGTGGAAATCATGGGACATAAAGTCGGCTGGCTCACACTTCATGCAGGCATCGCCGGCGGAGCGGATATCATCCTGATCCCGGAGATCCCGTATGACTTAAATAAAGTCGTAAAGAAGATCAAAGAGCGGACGAAGAACGGAAGCCGTTTCTCGATCCTTGCGGTGGCTGAGGGTGCGATCTCAAAAGAACAGGCAGCTCTTTCCAAGAAGGAGTATAAGAAGTATCTGGAGGAACGCGCAACGAAATACCAGTCCGTCGCGTATGAGATCGGCGCGAAGATCCAGGAGATGACAGGACAGGAGATCCGTGTGACCGTTCCGGGCCATATGCAGCGCGGCGGCACTCCGGTCCCGTATGACCGCGTTCTCTCCACAAGGATCGGCGCTCATGCCGCCGACATGATCAAAAATAATGAATTCGGCAAGCTGGTCGTTGTAAAAAACAATGTGATCACGGATATCCCGCTGGCAGAATCTGCCGGCAAACTGAAATATGTGGATCCGCAGTCCGATATTGTAAAAGAAGCGAAGCTTATCGGAATCAGTTTCGGAGACTGATAGAACATGTCATATCAAGCGTTATACAGGAAATGGCGTCCGCAGGTCTTTGCGGATGTAAAAGGCCAGGACCATATCGTTAAAACTTTACAGAATCAGATCGGTTCCGGCAGGATCGGGCATGCGTATCTGTTCTGCGGAACCCGCGGAACCGGTAAGACAACGGTGGCGAAGATCCTGGCCAGGGCGGTAAACTGTGAACATCCGGTGGACGGAAGTCCCTGTGGAGAATGCCCGAGCTGCAGGCAGATCGCGGCGGGAACCTCGTTAAACGTGGTGGAGATCGATGCTGCGTCCAACAATGGCGTTGAGAACATCCGTGAGATCCGTGAGCAGGTCCAGTACCCGCCGACGGAGGGAAAATATCGCGTATACATCATCGATGAGGTTCATATGCTCTCAACAGGCGCGTTCAACGCCCTGTTAAAGACACTGGAGGAGCCGCCGTCCTATGTAATCTTTATCCTGGCGACCACAGAGGTCCACAAGATCCCGATCACGGTGCTTTCCAGATGCCAGCGGTATGATTTCCGGCGCATTACGCTGGACACGATCACGGCCCGGTTAAAAGAACTTACGGAAGCGGAAAACATGCCGGTGGAGGATAAAGCGCTCCGCTATGTGGCAAAAGCCGGAGACGGCTCCATGCGAGACGCTCTAAGTCTCCTGGACCAGTGCGCGGCGTTCCACTTCGGCGAGACGCTGACGTATGAACATGTGCTGGATGTCCTCGGCGCTGTCGACAACAGCGTATTCCGGGATCTGTTCCATGCGATCCGGGAGAACCGGACGAAGGACTGTATCCTGAAGCTTGAGGAGATGGTAGTCCAGGGCCGGGAACTTTCCCAGTTTGTCGTGGATTTCATCTGGTTTCTCCGAAATCTGCTCCTGTTAAAGACGGCGGATGATGCGGAAGACCTTCTGGATATGTCGGAGGACAATCTGGCACAGATGCGGGAAGACGCGGCGCTTGTGGACGAGAATACTCTGATGAGATATATCCGCGTGTTCTCGGAGCTCTCCAACCAGATCCGTTTCGCAAACCAGAAACGCGTGCTCATCGAGCTTGCATTCATCAAGCTCACCAAGCCGGAGATGGAGCAGAACATGGATTCCATCCTGGAGCGCCTGGAAAAGCTGGAGCGCATGGTGGAGGAAGGGATCCCTGTGATGCCCGCAGGCGGCTATGTTCCCGCGCAGAATGCCGGGATCGCCGGTGATCCGATGATGGGAGCCGCGCAGATTTCACCGCAGATGTATGCGCAGCCTGCTTACGACGGTGCCGGAGCACCGGGAAATGGCGCGGGACTGGCAGGTCAGCCAGCGCAGAATCCGGCGGGAATGCAGAATCCCCCGGCTTCCGGTCAGACTTATGAGCCGAGGACTGTATCACTGCCGAAAGCCCAGCTGGAGGATCTCAACATGATCCGGAATGAGTGGGGCAAGATCGTCCGCGACATGGGTATGTCCATCCGCCCGAGTTTCCGGGAAACTGTAGTGGAACCGGCGGGCGACAGCTGTCTCTGCATCGTGTTCAATGATCCGATGAATTTTGCCATCGGAAGCCGTCCGAGCGTCCTCGGTGATCTGGAAAGGTATGTGGAGCAGAAATACGGAAAATCCCTGTATTTTAAATCCCGCATGCGGGAAAACGGGGAACGGATGGATACCCGCTATATCAGCGATGATGAGCTGAGAGAAAACATCCATATGGATATTACAATCGAAGATTAGCCGCAGTGATAAAAGCTGCGATTAATATAAACACAGATTCAACTTGAAACCTGTGAACCGGTCATACCTATATGGGCAATGTCCGGTCAGCGTTGACGGAAGGACTCAAAAAGCTTTTTTGAGCCTGAACATCATTTATAAAAAACTAAGAATATCAGGAGGAAATACACCATGGCAAGACGTGGCGGTTTTCCGGGCGGTATGCCCGGCAATATGACAAATCTTATGAAACAGGCGCAGAGAATGCAGCGCCAGATGGAAGAGAAGACAAAAGAGCTTGAGGAGAAGCAGTACACAGCAACAGCAGGCGGTGGAGCTGTATCCGTTACCGTATCCGGCAAGAAGGAAGTTGTCGCTGTAAAGATCTCCCCGGAGGCAGTAGATCCGGATGATGTTGAGATGCTCGAGGATCTTATCGTTGCTGCGACAAATGAGGCGTTCCACCAGATGGAGGCTGAGTCCAGCGCAGTGATGTCTGAACTCACAGGCGGTCTCGGAAACCTGGGAGGACTTTCCTTCTAAACTATGGATTACTACAGCAGTCAGATATCAAAATTGATAGAGGAGCTGTCGAAACTGCCGGGAATCGGAAATAAGACGGCCCAGCGTCTGGCATTCCACATCATCAACATGCCGGAGGAACAGGTGGAACGGCTCTCGAACTCGATCCGGGATGCGAAACACAATGTTCATTACTGCAAGGAGTGCTTCACCCTGACGGACCAGGAACTCTGCCCGATCTGCCGGAGCCAGACCAGAGACCACAGCGTGATCATGGTCGTGGAGAACCCGCGTGATCTGGCGGCATACGAAAAAACGGGAAAATTCGACGGGGTGTACCATGTGCTCCACGGCGCGATCTCCCCGATGCTTGGGATCGGACCGGGAGATATCAAATTAAAAGAGCTGATGACGCGACTTCAGACAGAAGAAGTAAAGGAAGTCATTATCGCCACGAATTCAAGTCTTGAGGGTGAAACGACCGCAATGTACATAAGCAAGCTGATCAAGCCGACAGGGATCAAGGTGACGAGGATCGCCAGCGGTGTTCCGGTCGGCGGAGATCTGGAATATATTGATGAAGTCACACTTCTCCGGGCGTTGGAAGGCCGGGTGGAATTATAAAACCGGCAGCAGATGGCTGTTCCGGTTTCAGGAGATGCGAAAGAAATGGATAAATACGAGTTTAATATTAAAGTCGAGCAGATCAAAAAGATGGTCAGCCGCGGAGATTACGGAACTGCGATGAAGATCGCGGATACCATCGACTGGCACCGTGTCCGCAACGCGAGCCTGCTGTCCATGATTGCTCAGATCTATGAGAAAAATGAGGAGTACCAGGAGGCGAAGGATATTCTGCTCCTGGCTTTCGAGCGCGCACCGGTCGGTAAGCGCCTGCTCTATAAACTGGCGGATCTCGCCTTAAAGGACGGAAGTACGGCTGAAGCAGAGGCGTACTACAGAGAATTCTGCGATCTCGCACAGGATGATCCGCGCCAGTACCTGCTCCGCTACAAGATCTTAAAGGCGAAAAAGGCACCGGTGGATCAGCTGATCCGTGCGCTGGAGGTGTATACTTCATCCGAGGTGGATGAGAAATGGCTGTATGAGCTGGCAGAGCTCTACCACAAAGCAGGGATCGAGGACAAGTGTGTTGCCACATGTGACCGCATCATGCTCTTATTCGGTCTCGGCAAATATGTGGACAAGGCGATGGATCTGAAACTTCAGTATGCACCGTTGAACAAATATCAGATGGACCTTGTGGAGAACAGGGAGAAATACGAGGCAAAACTGCGCGCTGTTGAGGAAGAATACAGCGGAAATGCCCCGGAACAGGATGACTACGAGGAGGAAACTCCAGACACGGATGTCTCAAGAGAGGTTGCCCTGCAGATCCATGAGGATGCCCAGACAAAGAAGCTGGCAGACGAGATGTCCAGACTTTCCGAGGAAGAGGGACGGACGGCTGTTGTCGAGGAAGACAACGACATGGACGCGACAAGAACCATTGCAGATCTCAGTGCGATCCGCCGGGGAAGACAGGAAACTGCGGAAGATGCGCAGGGAACGGAAGAACCGGAGCACACGATCCCGACAGAGGAAGAACGGGAGATCGAGCGCCAGAAACTGGCGATCCGCGCCGCAAAAGAGCGGGAAGAGATGGAAGAGGAAGCGCTCCGCCGTGCGGAGGAAGAGCGGGAAGCTGCGAGACGCGAGGAAGAAGAACGCCGTGCGAAAAAACAGGCGGAGATCGACAGAGAACGCGCACGCAGAAACCAGGTCCGCAATATTCCGGCTCCGGAAGAGGATGACGACGAGGAAGATCTGGAACTGGAATCCCTGGATGATATGCTCGATACCAACAACCTGATGATCGAGGCGGAGACGGACGCGGAAGGTCTTTCCATGGCTGTTGAATCCTTAAAGGAGATCCACCGCGAGCTCGGGATCAAGAACCCGGTTGCAAAGATCAGCAGTGAGAAATTAAATAAGCGCGGGATCAGCGCAGTTGCTGACATGCTCGCAGGGAAAGATCTGATCATCCAGCACGCGGCAGGTCTTACTGATGCTGTCCAGAATGAACTGGATGACCTGATGGAAAAAGACCGCTCCGGCATGATCGTTGTCCTGATCGATACCCCGGAGAACCTTGAGGCGCTCCATGCCCACAATACCTCTCTCGCAAGTAAATTCCAGTACATCGGAAGCGATGAGGAAGCGGCTGAACAGAAAAAAGCGGAAGCAGAAATGGAAGCTGCTCTGAAACGTTCCACAGAAAAACAGGAACAGATCGCCCGGGATGTGGTAAGTGCGGAGCAGGAGATGGAAGAGGAGCCGGAACAGAAACCGGAGGAAGAGGAAGCTTACACTCTGACACCGGAACCGGAAACACAGATGGAGCCGGAGGAAGAACCGGAGCTGCCGGCGGCTGAAGAAACAGAAGAACCGGAAACAGACGCTTACGAGGAAGAAGAGCCGGAAGAGGAACCGGAGGAAGAGGAATATATCCCGCCGAAGAAGACAGGAATATTTGGAAAGTCCAAAGAAGCTCCGGAGAAGCCGGCTGCAGACAAAGAAAAGCCGAAGACTCCGGTGAAAGCGGAAGCTGCAGAGGAGGTTGTTCCGGAAGACTATGACGATAAGGAAGAGATGGATCCGGACGAATTCGCCCAGTATGCTTGCAAATATGCATCAGAGATCGACTGCAGCATCACAGGAAAGAGTCTTCTTGCCCTATATGAGCGCATCGAGATGATGGAAGAGGATGAAGTCCGCCTGACAAAGGCAGCGGCTGTCGATCTGATCGAGGAAGCTGCTGATAAGGCAGAGAAAAAGTCTCTCGGAAAGAAGATCGCAGGACTCTTCTCCCCGACATATACAAAAGAAGGCCTTCTGATCCTTCATGAAAAAGACTTCTTCGACTAAACGATAAAAAGTACAGATGTGAAGGCTGAAAGGCTGAAAAATGAATATGCGCACCATGTGATCATTGCGTTTGCAGTGGGATGGTGCGCAAATTTTTCACCAACAGATACGAACTTATGTTTGCTGAGAGGGATACGATTACTGCCCATGAGAACTGCCGGATAAGAAGATCACCTGCCGGAAAATGACGGCGGCGGGCGGAGCTTAAAAAGATATCTTGTGGGCAGACTATGATGACAGGAGAATATTATGGAGATCAGACTGATCGCGGCGGATATGGATGGAACGCTGCTTGACGATGAAAAGAAGATCCCGGAAGAAAATCTGCGCGTTTTCCGGGAATGTGCGGCGCGTGGGATCGAGATCGTCCCGGCGACCGGCCGCACGATGCGCGGACTGCCGGATGAACTCCGAAATCTGCCGGGTGTACATTATGCGATCCTCACAAACGGGGCACAGGTGGTAGATCTCGCAAAAAATGAGATTATCGACTCCTGCCGGATCCCGGTGGCGCTGGCGGAAAAGATCATGATGATGGCGCGGACGAGCCCGGATGAGATCATGTATGATGTATACATTGGCGGGATCGGATATACGATGCCGGAATTTTATAATGATATATATAAATATGTATCATCGGAAGGTCTGGCGGAGCTTGTGCGGAGAACCAGGGATTCGGTTCCGGACAACATTGCATATTTGAAAGAACGCGGACAGGACGCGGATAAGATCAACATGTTCTTTTGCGATATGGATGCCAGAAAGAGGATGCGTGAGGAACTTTCAAAGATCCCGGGGATACTTGTCTCTTCATCGATCCCAAACAACCTCGAGATCAACGCGGAAGGCGCCGATAAAGGCGGAGCACTGATCCGTCTTGCAGCACGCCTTGGAATCGACCGGGAGGCTACTATGAGCTTTGGAGACGGGGAGAATGACCTGTCCATGATCCGCATGGCGGGGATCGGTGTTGCCATGGAAAACGGCGAAGAATCCGTAAAGGCGGCAGCAGATTATATCACAAAGACGAACAATGAGGCGGGAGTCGCGAAAGCGATCTGCCATTTTACAGGAATTGAGTAATGATGGAAATATTGGAAATGTTATCCGGCCGTTGGCTGGAGGTGGCTGTTGCGGCATATCTCATCGGGATGATGCTGTACGGTCATTACAGAGGATTTATAAGAATAGCAGTCTCCGTGATGTCACTTTTTATCACGCTGTTCGCGGTGCGCGTTGCGATCCCGCAGACAGCTGCGTGGCTAGAGCACAATACGGCACTCTATGAAACGATGAAGGAGAGTGCACTGAAGGCCAGCGGCCTTGATGAAAAGATGGATGAGATGGCCCAGACGGCCGGTCTCGCCGGAAAAGCGGGGGAACGCGCAGTTATCGAAAGTCTGGAAATCCCGGACCAGGTCAAAAAGCTTCTGATCGAGAACAACAACGGCGAAGTATATCAGGAGATGGGAGTACAGATCTTTGAGGACTATGTCGGAAAATATCTGGCAGACCGTGTGATCCGTGTGATCATATTTACGGTATTGTTTACGGTATTCTATGCGTCTCTTCACATAGTTATCGTATGGCTGAACCTGCTCTCCCGCCTGCCGATCATATATGGACTCAATAAGATCGCAGGGGCAGTCCTGGGGCTCACGGAGGCGCTGATTTTTGTGTGGATAGGATGCCTGGTCTTTACCTTGTTTTCCGGCAGTCCGATCGGAAAGAGTATGATCGACCAGATCAACGGAAGTATCTGGCTGACATGGCTGTATGACCATAACATGCTTTCCTATCTTGTGGTCGGACTGGTGAGAAGCGTTTTGTAATAGAAAGAGACGGTAATCGGGAAATGGATCACCCGGTCAGATAAGACGCCACTCCCTTTTAGGCGGCGAGAGTCTATAAAAGTGTCTCGATGGAGATACAGTTTTTAACTGAGATAAATACGAATAAGACAATACAGAAATGGGGTATATCTTGCGTTGAAAATGCGGATGTACCCCATTATGTTGTAAGTGCACATGCAAAAGAAAAAAAATCGAAAAAAATAGAAAAAACAGTTGACTTTTCGGCACAGATTTGTTATTATAATACTCGCCTTGAGCGACAGGGCAAAACTTATTAAGAGTCATTAAGAAAACTTCTTAATTACTTCAAAAAGTTTTAAAAAGTTCTTGACAAACCGGAAACGGTATGATAGAATAAACGAGTTGCTTCTGAAACACAGAGGCGACAAAAACAGTTCCTTGAAAACTGAACAGTATGTAAAACCCTGAAAATTCTTATAAAAATGGTCTTTGGTTTAGACCATG